>CAJQOX010000022.1 GCA_905480075.1 uncultured Aureispira sp.
AAAAAGAGGTATTAAGCCTCATTCAAATCAGGATTTTTACAAATCTCGTCTTCTTTTTTTCCACAGACGGAACAATCTCCTATTTGGGTTTTAAGCAATGGATTGTTTTGAGCACAAGTCCCTCTGAAGTTTTTCCCTACAACAATCTGCCGGATATTTATAAGGAGAAAAGAGATAAAAAAGATGGCAAATACAAGTCCGAAAACAGTTAAAAAGTGTAGCATAATAAAAAAAATAATAGCTGTAAAAAAAACGCGGTAATTCTAATAAAGCAAAACGCTGTATTGCAAAGATACAAAAATAAAGATGTAAGGTAAGCACTGAATAATAAAAGCTGAAAAAACAGTCATAAAACAACCTCATATCAAAAAAAAAAGCTACTTCAAAAACAATAAACTCCTCAGAGACAACAAAAAAAACGAAGATTTTGCAAATCCATATTATAGACTCTGTCTATTTTTTGGATAATTTCCACACGCATAAAGCCTGCAAACACATGACTTTTAGTGCATTATAACACATGGCACAAACTTAGCTCTTAAATTACAAATAAAGAGAAAACCCTAAAAGGCTTAAAACATTTCGCAAAACCCTTAACTGAAGAAATTAGTGAGAGACAAATTAATTACTTTAACCTAATTAAATAAAAACAAGAAAGATGGATACAAAAGCTACATATAAGTGCATCTTAATTGCCATAATGATCTGCCTGTTAAATTTTCAGAGTCGGTCACAATGCGCTGGCTGTACAATAATAGTCACCGGACAAGACAACAATAATTACATTTTGGGATTAGGTGATAAATTATGTATTACTCCTACAGGTAGATACAAAGGACACACACTGGAGTTGATGGGAGGAGAAGTTTGTAACATGGGTACCTGCAGGCCAAAGAACGTAATACTTAACGAAGGAGTAATAGATAACATGCATAATTTTTCTACGGGAATACTGACTATGGTCAATCCGAATGCAATATTGAACAACTCCGGAGTTTTCAGTGTAAACTCCTTATTATCGATGTCAGGAGGGGTTATCAACAACAATAACATGTTCAGTGTATCAAACAATCTGGAAGTTAATGGAGATATGTTCATTAATAACGGAGATTTAATAGTAGGAACAGATTTGATTGTAAATACACTTTTAGAAAATTCTACTTCTGCATACATAGAAATAGGAGGTTCTATGACAGTGAATCATCCTGGAATTACGAAAAACAGCAGTTGTATACAAATTACAGATGATTTCACGAATCATTCTGTAGTTGAAGGAGCATTGACCGGTTGCGGTAGTTTTGACATATCAGGAATGAGTAGTAATTTCGGCGTTTTCGGACAAACCGGGACATTGGATTTTTGTGACAACGGGCTACCCTCAGGAGGTTTTGACTTATTAGCAGGTTCTATTGGGAGCGGCGTAACAAATTGCAGTTGCGGGACTGGTCCGTGTTATAAATCATTATTAACATTTCCTATTGAGTTAACAAATTTTGAGGTAAAAACGACAAAGACAAAAACAAATATTATATACTGGAGAACAGAATCGGAAACGGATAACGACTATTTCACTTTAGAAAGGAGTACGGATGCATTATCCTTCACTGAATTAGTAAGAATAGACGGTGCAGGGACAAGTACAAATCCCATAGATTATGAATGGACAGACAAAAGTACAATTAGCGGTATAAGTTATTACCGCTTAAAGCAAACAGATATAGACGGAACCTTCACCTATTCAGAAATTAAGACTAGCAACATAGTTCCTTATTCAGAACCTCTGATATACCCTAACCCGACACGTGGAATTATAAACATTTCCACAGGAGTACAAGATCAGGCAGAGATAAAAATACTGATGTATAATGACCTTGGCTTATTAGTAAAAGAAACAATAGGTACAGGACCTCATACAGAAATAGACATTGAAAACCTTACAACAGGAATATATATTCTCAGAATAATGAACTCTGGCAGAGAAACAAGGACTACAAAAATATTTAAGTACTAATACCCTAAATTCTAGTATCCATTTTATTACCCAATTATCTTATTACAGCTTTAAAGGTATCGAATACCTTTAAAGCTTCTTTTATTTTAAAACATTACCAAAGGAATCGTTTAGATTAGAAATAAAAGTCTGACAAGAGTAAAAAAACGCTGACCAATGATATTTTATAGCATTGATTATTTAAAAGTGTACATTTTTTTTATTTTTGTTCTAGCATACTGAAAGCCAATTTCAATAATCAGGCTTTTATGGTTTGTCAATTACCTATTCAACGATTCTCTATGAAAACACCATCAAATGCCCTGTTCAAGTTAATCTGCAAAATGACACCAAGTGAAAAACGTTATTTTAAAAGATTCGGATTGTTACAACAGAAAAAGGATTCAAATAAGTACACTTTACTTTTTGATGCTGTAAACGATCAGACTGAATATAATGAACCCGCCTTGCTCAAGCAATTTGAAGGTTATGATTTCATCAATAATTTTTCTGAAATAAAAAAATATTTATTCAATCAAATACAGAAAGCACTCCGGAACTATCACTCTCAAAGCTCAATAGACATAATTCTTTATAACTACCTGAGTGACATTAGTGTATTATACAGCAAAGAATTATACATTGAATGTAAGCGGATTATCAAAAAAGCAAAGAAGATAGCTACTAAACATGAAAAATACAGCTTGCTTTTGGTTTTAAACGAATGGAAACGAAATGTTCTCAGAATCAGTCATCATGTTGATGGTATACAAAAGTACCTGGACAATGACATTGATCTTGACAAGAACTATATTTCCTGTGTAGAGAATGAAAGCAAATTTTTCAACAAAAGCCTTGAAATCACCTTACATTTGCGAAAGAAAGGCCCGGCACATAAGTTGGATTCCGAAATAGTCCTGCCTGAGGACGGGCCAAAGACCTTTCGTGCAAAACGATATTTATTCCTGCAAAAAAGCATGGAGGGATATCTTGAATATGACGAGAAGAAAATATTTGAAGCCAGTACGTCTGATGTAGCTTTATTTGAATCAAATCCACATTTTATAGAGGCTTTACCTAAACAATACATCATTTCTTTAACTAATCATCTTGACTCCTGTGCCAAGGTTCAGTATGATGATAAGTTTGATGATTACATGAACAAGACTATAAAAGTTCTTGACTCTTCTTCATTTGACCCTGAATTCACAGCAAAAGAGAAATTATTAGTCTATATTTTAAAAACCACAATGTACAGCTTACGCGGCAATGAGGAGGCAATAAAGCAGGTTAGTGAGGAGTTAAGGGGGCAATATGAACACATCAGAAAGAAAGGCTATAAGACTCCCGGGCTGGAGATTTATATCCACGATAATTTATTAAGGGCTTCTATCATCACTAATGAGCACCAAAGTGCTTTGGAAAGCTATAATGATATTTTGCAGTTGAATCTGGGAGGATATCGCGAGGACCTTCAGATGGAGACCCGTTTATTGGGCCTGATTCCTCATTTTGAAATGGAGAACTGGCTTTTACTTGAGAGTATGATCCGATCGGGACTCCGTTTATTGCAAAGAAAACACAGTCATTTCAAACTTGGGAAATTATTTTTACAAGCCATCAAAAAATGTGTTTCTATCAAGCAACAACCCCACGGAAGAGAGGAGGATATAATCGAAATATTAAAACAGTTAAAAGAAGATGCTTTGTCTATAACAAGTAAAAAAAGATTGTCTGATTATATAATATTTATTGGCTGGATAGACAGTAAAATAACAGGGAATTCAATATCTAAATGCATAGAAATATCAATTAAAAAAGCAAAAAATACTATTATTTCCTGACTACTTAAATAATACCTCAGAGTAATAATTATCTCCCTTTTCAAAAAGGGCATTACATTTGCTGAATACAGAGAAGAGATAACTCTGAAAACAACATCAACATGTACAAAATAATTCCAATAATATTTATCCTTTGTACACTATCTGTCTTATCAAATGCCCAACTCAGCAATAAAAATAAAGCAAAGAAAGAAGTAATCGTCATGCTCAAAGCAGGTGAGCAGATTGAAGAGCTTATTAATTCCAATGGCAAGGCAGAATTCAGCAAGGTCTTATCTAAGCATATGAATATACATCTGCTTTTAGTTGAAGACCGTATTCAGTCTGATCAACAATTATTGTCGAACCCTGCGGTGCTATTCATTCAAAACAATGCAGAAATCGAATGGAGAAACAACCCCAATGATAGTTTATTTGATACGCAATGGGCACTTGATACAATCAAAGTCAGTCAGGCCTGGTCGTACTCCACAGGAGGCTTGACTATCACCGGAGATACAATCGTTTGTGCTGTAGTTGACGGGTCATTTTTTGTAGAACATGAAGACCTTAAGGAAAACATCTGGCACAATCATTTTGAAATACCTGATAATCAAATAGATGATGATCAAAATGGGTATACGGATGATTATACCGGTTGGCAGATGGTATTTGACACAGACCGCCACAATTATGGCAACCTGAGTAATCACGGAACCTCAATTCTGGGTATAATTGGTGCACAAGGAAACAACTCAAAAGGAATTAGCGGCATTAATCAGGATATTAAACTGATGTTACTGAGCGCTCATACAGGAACAGAGATTACAAAACTATCTAATATCATTGAAGGCTATTCTTATATTATGGAAATGAGGAGGCTTTATAATGAATCAAATGGACAGAACGGTGCCTTTGTTGTGTCTACAAATTCTTCCTGGGGTATTGATTGGGCTAAAGCGGAGGACCATCCTATCTGGTGCGCCTTGTACGACTCATTGGGCTCGGTTGGTATTTTGAATGCTGCTGCTACTACCAATTACGACGACGACATTGACAGGTTCGGTGATATGCCTTGTACCTGTAGTTCTCAGTATTTACTTGGAGTGAGTGAAAGTTCCCGTACAGACCAACAAATTGCTGGATACGGCAAAGAATCGGTAGAGCTTTTTGCTCCTGCACAGAGCAAGAGCACTAGGTGGAGTCATAAATACGGGGATTTTGGTGGCACATCAGGGGCATCACCTCATGTAGCCGGGGCAATATCTCTTTTGTATAGCTATAAAAATACAGCTTGGATATCCATGATAAAGACAAACCCTCAAAAGGCAGCTTTACTTGTAAAGGATATTTTATTAAACAGTGTTGACAGGAAACCTCAATTCAGTGAATCTGTTTCAGGTGGCCGTTTAAACCTGGGAAGGGCTATGAAACAGCTTTCTGAATATTTCACTGTGCCTTCAGAATCTAAGCTCCTGAACATTTACCCGGTTCCCGTCATTGATGATCTAACTATTAAGGTCGCCTTAAAAAAAGAGGGGGTTCATTCTGTAAACATTTATAACATTTCAGGACAGGTAGTACTGCCCTTTACTATAAAAAATGCAGCTCCTACTATTGGATACTGGAAAATAGATATGAGCCACCTGCCTTCAGGAGTATATATTTTGGAATTGAGAACAGAGGGCAAAAGTCAAACGAATAAATTTGTAAAACACTGACCGGCCAACCTTTAAAATTCTTCCTGCCCTATCCATTCTCTAAGCCCTTAGCAGGTGATTTTTCGAATTAAAAACACAAAACCACCTACTATTGCTTACATTAAAAAAAGCAAATCCATCTGGATTTGCCTTTTTATAATTTTAATATTTTTACTTTTTTATTCAGATTTAATCAACTCTTTAACTGTAGATGACTGAGAATTACTGACCTGTACATAATACACAGCAGAAGGCCAGTCCTGAGTGTCTAATGTATAAGTATTCAATCCTTTCTTCACTGCAACTTGTCGGTGACATACTATCTGACCGATTGCATCATAAACTACTATTGTTGTATTATTTTCTGTTAATGAAGTTATCTCTATAGTGGCTTCCCCATCAGAAATAGGATTTGGGAAAATATTTATAGTCTCCGTATTTCCTTCTCTGCTTAAGGAGGCAACTACAGAATGTGTATAATCTACAGTACCATCTACATTTACAATTTTAATACGGTAGTAATAGTTGATATTTGCAAGTACCGCAAGGTCATTGATGAAATAACTACGGGGAATTGAACTGTTTCCGGTAGCGGGGTGTGTAGTTATTGCCGAAAAGTTAGCATCATCCGTACTTCTTTCTATTTCAAAATGATCAACGGCTACCTCTTTGCTAGTCGTCCAGTCTACTTTTATAAATTTGTTGTTTATTGGCGTAGCTGTAAGTTCTACAATTTCAGATTCAAGTAAAATCGTTGCCCCGGCTACATCAAATGTTGAGAATCCGCTGAATCCACCTCTTTTTAATCCTACCGGCGTTGGGCCGCATTCATCAGGTGTTCCGGAAATACCATTATCTTTAGTTATCATCCAAACCGAATTGGCAGGATAATTATCATCCTGTGGCCATACCCACATCTCATATAAAGTAGAACCACCGGCAGGGTTATCAAATACCCATTGTCCGTGGTCAGAACCCCCAAAATAATCAATCAGGTAATTATTGCATTCCGCTGCAGGAGTGAATGCATTAGGCAGTGCTCTTTCATAATAGGCCTCGAGAACGTCGTAATCTGCTCCGGCAGCAAAATCTATGCGGGAATACTGCATTCCCATCTGCATTCCTGCTCCACCAGGTTCAACTCCCACTACAAATGGATACTGACGTCCGGTTGTGGCATCTACTTGTTGACGCATCTTTCCCTGTACATACCCCCAATCCACTCCTGACATGTTTCCACTCATCTGTACGGTGTTCTGACGCCAGCCCTCAGCACCTCCCAAGGGAGAAGTAGGGTTCATCATACCAAACATTGCAGGATAGGCTGAACCATTGGCAGGATAAGTAATAGCACCGGTCATACCTATATCAGAAGTTATCACACGATTCATTTGAGTTGGATGAAGATTGTAGTGAACCGAGTTGCGTACATCGGCTACGTACTTATCAAAAGCACCGCCTACTGTATTTACCAGATATACCATCCCCTGATCATTTACTAATTCAAGATCATAAAAAGAACCATCCGCGGCTGTACCTTTTGCTGTGCTACCTACACTGCGAACAGCATAACTTCCGGAAATAAATTGACGTTCACCAACATTTACATCGCTGTTTTCAATTCGGGTTGTTCCGGTTCCCTGCTGACGGAATAAATCATCAGAATACATATTTCCCTGCACCTTTAACAAACCGTTATTCTGTAGGTCTCCGGTAGCCTGATAATTATGTACATCACCCCAAACATGAACTTCAGCACCTGCCTGTATATGAACGAGCGCACCGTCATTATAAAACTCATTGGAATGCTGAGCTCCTGCAATCGTGGATAAAAATAAACCTGCTGAAAAAAGGCAGAATTGTGTAAAATTTCTATTATTCATATTTTAGCGATTTAATGTGGTTAACAGTGGTAATTCATTCATCGTTTCAAGATACAAAGAATTATCTGTTTTTTACATTTTATTGAAAAATTAATTATATCTTTTATGTGTTATTGTCACAACTAATCAGCACCTTACCTAATTCTGAAATTTTCTTAACCTCAAAACTACAAAAAAAAAAATTGATTTTCTCTTACAGATTTATAAATGGTAGGTTTTAGTTCATAAATGGTAGATTTTGAGCGTTTTTCGGTAACCCTTACAATTTATTTACCATTATGTTTAGTTTTTTGAAAACCTGATGAACTGTCCCTTTTTATGTAAAAAAATATAACCGAAAACAAAACAGGTGGCATTTAAAATAAATTGTTCTCTTTTTCGGTTGATTACTACAATTAACTTAAACAATTGACAGGCCAGCTATAAGATATTAAAAATCAACAACTAACGATTGACGCCTGTCCAAATTATAGATAGATTCTCTTTTTAGGACCACGCAGATTCTTTTTTTGACAACTAGTTTTAATATAGAAGGCTGTATATTATGAGTTTAATATACATCAGAAATTAATTTATTGTAAATATTTTAATTCAATTAATAGGCCTTATTAATAAAATCCGCATACTCAACCTCAGCGGTTATATTTTCATCCAGCTGATGATCTAATGTAGCAGATTTAACCTCAGCACCACTTAGCCTTCCCCAGTAATTCGGCCCAATTTTCAAAGTCTCTGCCGCTTTTTCAGTACAAGGAGTAAATAACCTTACATGGTACTTCCTGTAGTTGTAAAAATTATTATGTTCAATTACTGATTTTCCTTTATTATAATACTTGCAGGATAACTTCAGGTTGCTTCCGTTATTTCTGAAATTGTTGTTATGTACTAAAAAAGAGGACCTTTTTGTTGCTTTTTGTAATTTAACAGCATAATCTTCAAATTTTATGAAATGATTTTCACTTATATCTACTATGCCTCCTCCGGACATCCACACAATCAAACCTGAG
>CAJQOX010000023.1 GCA_905480075.1 uncultured Aureispira sp.
GTGCATCTAAAGTGATATTGATAGAATTGGGCTCAAGAATAACTACAGGTAGTATAACTGTACAATTATTGCTGTCCCTGACCGTAATTGTATAATTTCCTGCAATAAGACCGGGGAAGGTGCCGCTACCGGAGAAGTTGATACCATCAGATGAATATTCATAGGGAGAAACTCCGCTGTTTGCCGTTGCCTGTACAATAATTTCGCCGTCATTCCCACCAAAACAATTAACATCTATTGTACTGACGAGACTTGCTGCAAGGGCAGTGGGTTCTGTTATTATTATCGCAACAGAATCTGTACATCCATTGATATCCATTACCAATGCTCCGTAATTTCCGGCAGGCAGATTGCTAAATGTATTCGCAGAACCTGTACTCAATAGTCCGGTTGAATTATACAGACTGTAGGTATAATTTGGTGTGCCGTTCACTGCCAGTATCTCCACAGAACCAGTTGAATCTCCGTTGCAAAGTATATTTGTCTGATTGGCAATTGAAGCAATGACCGATGTTGGCTGAGTTATAACAACAGTGAGTGTATCTGTACATAAATTATCGTCGGAAACGGTAACCTGATAATTCCCGGCACATAAACCGGTTGCAGAAAAGCTTGTTTGCCCGTCAGGCCATAAAAAAGTATAGTTTCCAAGAACAGTCCCTCCTGTCGCAGATACCGATGCGGTACCATCACATATTCCTGCACAGGTAGCCTGATTGAAGGAGTCAAGTACTGTAGCTATCGGATTAGGTGTTATAATTACTGTGGTAGCTGTGTCAAAACACAAATTGTCATCATAAACGGTAACGGTATAATTACCGATACATAGTCCGGTGGCAGTTGCTGTAGTCTGATTGCCGGCATTGGCATCCCATAAATATGTGTATGTAGTAGCTACAGTTCCTCCTATACCTATTACAGATGCCTGTCCGTCACAATCTCCGCTGCAACTGACATCAATTGAATTGGCCATCGTGGCAATGAGTAATAATCCATCACTTACCACTACATTAGCTGAATCAAAACAACCATTTGCTCCTGTCACGGTAACAAAATAAGTACCTGCCGCCAATCCTGTAGAAGTGGAATCTGTTGAACCGTTACTCCAGCTGAAACTATAGGGTTGTACTCCTCCTTGTGTTACTGCCGAAGCGGTTCCGTCATTCAGACCTGAACAGGTCAGAGGGGTTGAAACAGGAGTCAATACAGGGTCTGTAGTTGTAGTTATCATAATTTCACCCACATTGTCTCCGCCCAAAGAGGCAAAGCCTCCGTCTATCTGTATGACATAAGGGGTGTTCGGTGCCAGTCCGGTATAGGTTTGTGTCCAGTTGAAAGGCTGTACATCACAGGCTGTAAATGTCTGACAATCTACTAAACTATCCGGGTTGTTGTCACATGGAGTGTTATCCTGAAATAAGGAAATATTAAATCCGTCGGTAGGTGTAATGCCCAGTATACAATTACCATTTGAAACCGCGTTGATGACATGTAGTGTAACATCACTTCCATTACAATCAGATACAAAGTAATAATATACTGAATTTTCAGGGTTGTCCCCCTCACTACATTCAAAATATCCGGGGCTTCCTCCTGAAACATTTTCGCCATTTGCTCCGGCTGTATTGAAACAGTAAGGTACATTAGGCAACATCGGGACTGCTAAGGCATCCAGACAATTGTCAAAGCCACAGCCTTCAGAAATACAAAGTTCATAATCTTCATTATTGTCATCTCCGTCTTCATTAAATACCTGCAACCATACCGTTGTGCCGGGGGGCGCAGCTACCTGAAAGGAAACATCACTGAAAAATCCACCCTGATCACAGGTGATAGGATTCAGATTGTTACAGGTTCCGGTATAGGCTATCACTGTCAGATCTGAAAAATCACCGATTATTCCGCCACCAACATTATCGTCATTACCCTCAACTACTGCATTACCGGATGCAGGCATCGTAAACTGATACCAGGTATCCCCGCAATTGCCTCCGCAGCCTTGTGCAAAGGCAGGGTTGTAGGTAATCGTGGGTTGTCCGTAATTCAGCTGAGAGAAAGTACCGTTGGAATTCAGACAGGATTCTGACTGAACGGTAAGCGCAATGGCACTGTCACAATAGTTATTAGGAGGTTCAGGGTCGCCGGGTGCACCGGTGCCGTAAGTGGGTATCATGTCCTCTATGCTGATGTTAAAGGTGCCTTCCACTCTTAAACCCGAACCGTCAACCTGAATAAAGTAGGTGTTGCCGGGCTGCAGACAGATTGCTTCTATGTTTTCCGTGATCAATGCCGTAGGCCAGTTCGATACCTCTTGCTGACTCAAAGAACCTGTACAACTGTTATTTGAGGATGAAAAGAGCCTTACCTCAGGGTCCATTCCCAAAAATAAATTGGTGGAAACAACATCAATTTCTACCCGGCCTGAAGGTGGGGCAGTAAACTGATACCATACGGTATGTGTGGCATAACCTCCAACCCCGGGTTCTCCCAATTCTACATTAGCACAAACATTGGTTTCATTGTTAATTGTTTGTGAACCCGCAGGGACACCAAAATTATGTGCATTGCAAATGTCGTTATTATAAGGGAAATTACTCGTCCCGTTGTCGTCAACTATTTCCAGTGTAAACCAACCATCTTCATCACCAAAAAGCCCGTCGGAACCATCTACCTGCAAAAAATAGGTGCGCCCTGGTTCAAGACAGTCTACATCCAATGACTCGTCCTTATTAAAAATGTCATAATCACTGTCTACTTCCAGAAAAGGTCCGGAACAGGTATTATTGGGAGAATAGTAGATAGCTAATTGTAAATCTACATCATCGCCAATATTATTCGGGTCACTGAATGCATTGACGGTAACATTGCCTGAGGCAGGTGCCTGAAAGGTGAACCAAACTGTTTTTTCTATGCTGAATGCAGAAGGGTTGGGTTCTCCGGCTTCGGTATCGGAACATAAATTACTGTAATTTACATTATTGTTAATAGACCCTCCGTTTGGTACGGTGCCCAAAGGTTCTGCATTACATAGAATATTATATGGAGGTCGGTAACCTGCACCGTCATCCTGAACTTCTATCTGAAAATATCCTTCCTGATTCAAAATAGAGCCATCTACCTGTACCCAATAACGTCTCCCGGGATACAGACAGGTTACACTGACATCTGCGTCAAAACTGAATAAAGGGTCGGAATCCCCGTTTTCAAGTAAACTCATAGATCCTGTACATGTATTATTACTTGACTCGTAAACTGCCAGCTGACAATCCACCGCATCACCCATCCCTCCGGGATCTGATTCTACAGAAATAGTAACTTCAGAGGTAGCATTGACACCGGGATGATTAGGAGCTATGAATGAAAACCATACAGTTTGCTCTATTGAAAAAGGGTTTCGTTCACCAGGCTCAATATCCGAACAGAAATTATGATAATTTATACCGTTGCTGATCGTTCCGCCAACAGGTACAATTCCAAGGTCTTCATGTTGACAAATGAGATCATTGGTAGGGATCGGTACCGAAGTTGCCTGTGATATACTGATGTCAAAATATCCCTGTACATCCAGAAAAGAGCCATCTACCATGACATAATAGGTCATATTGGGTAAAAGACAGGGAACATTTACATTCTCATTGAATAAATCCAGAAAGGAATAGCTGCTTTCAACTTCAGTAAGTGATCCGGTACAAAGGTTATTGCTTGAAGAATATACTGCAACCTGCAAGTCTATAGCATCCTGATTGCCAAAAGGCCAGGGAAGACTTGATGTACAATTAACATCCACTGCATAGGGTCCTCCGGTAGGTGGCGTAGTAAAACTGTACCACACCGTCTGATCCGTTCCGAATGCAGATGGATTAGGGTCGCCAAGGTCATCAGCACAAAGATTGTGTTGATTGTTGATACCGACGGTTCCGGCAAAAGGATTCCCGAGCGCTATTGCATTACAGATTGAATCATTGGGTGCTACCGGAATGGAAGGGATTTCTGTTATTGTAATATCAAAATATCCTTCACCGTCTTCAAGTAGGGGGATGGTTTGTCCGTCTATTTGGACGTAATAGGTCTGTCCTACATTCAGACAGTATACGTCAAGGTCTACATCATACAACAAATCATCACCACTGACATGTTCCCGCCAGGGACCATTACATCCAGGACTGTCCCAAATGGCAACCTGCAGATCAATAGCGTCTGTGCCACCGAATATTGCATCTGAATTTAATTCAATATTTACATTACCGGTAGAAGGGGCTACAAAAGTATACCATACCGTCTGATTGGCTGTAAAACCGGAAGGCTGTGGTTCGCCGGTAGCAGTAGCACAGAAGTTGTTTTGAGAACCATGAATGGGACCTGGAGTTGTACCAACAGATCCACCTGTGGGATTCCCAAGTGCAAAGGCATTACAAGGGTCGTCATATGGGGAAGGAGGATCCTGAGGGTCACCAAATACTTCAATGTCAAAAATGCCTTCCTGCAGATCAGGGTCTATGAGAGATCCTTCTCCATCCACCAATATCCAGTATTCTCTGCCGGGTATAAGACAATCAACTTCCATGTCTTCATCCCATAATAAACCTATTCCTTCATGTTCACTTTTTATTTCTGAAGGGACACCGGTACATACCATTCCAGTCAAATCGTAAACAGCAACCTGTAAGTCAATATTGTCACTGCTGAACAATCCACCATTATCTAATCTCACCTCTACTTTTCCTGAGGGAGGAGCAATGAAAGTATACCATACGCCCTGATCATTACCCCAATTACTGGGAATAGGTTCAAAAATATTGTCCGCGCAGTAATTGTTCTGATCATTTGCCCCTACCGTTCCTCCGGGACCGGGATTACCCAAAGGAATAGCATCACAAACCAGATCATTGGGGGCAGGAAAAATACCTCCGTCAGTAATAGTCAAATCAAATATTCCGGATACATCCAAGGCTGAACCATCCAACATTACCCAATAATTCTGCCCGGGGGTCAAACATTTTACTTCCATAGTCTCACCAAACAAACCTGGTGTATAATCTGATGCCAAATTATTTACTGTTCCGGTACATAATCCGGTGTTGGTCTCATAAACTGCTAACTGTATGTCTATGGAATTGGTGCCAAAGGGCCAGATTAAATCACTGTCGGCGTCTACAATTACATGTCCTGAAGGAGGTGCCTGAAACATAAACCAGACCGTTTTATCAGATCCCCAGGCTCCTGGGTTTGGATCGTTTATATTGGTGGCACAAACATTTGAACGGCTCAGATTAGGCGTAGCAACTGACCCTCCTGAAGGAACTAATCCCAGGTTTTCAGCATCACAGATCTCATCTCCTGCCTGTAAAATGCCATCATCCTGTATCTGTAGGCCAAAGAACCCTTCCTGACCTCCGTTATTTATCAGAAAGGTGCTTTCTCCGTCAATCAATATGAAATAAGTGGTGTTTGGTGAAAGACAATTTACAGCCATGTCTTCATCATTCAAAAGGCCAAGCCCCTGATAGTCCTCTGTTATTTTTGTTAAAGTGCCAGTACATGTACCATTACTCGATTCATATATTGCGAGTTGTAAATCAATGTCATCACCAAAATTCTGAGGGTCAGATTTTGCCTGAACCTCAATTACTGCAGAAGGAAAGCCACTTGTTGTAAATTGTATCCATACGCCCTGATCGTTATCTCCTCCCCAGGGATTAGGGTCCCCGACATTATCGGCACAATAATTACCGAAATTACTCAGGTTGTTGTTACCGAGTGTTGAATTGGGGTTAAGTGTACCCAGGTTTACGGCATTACAGATTGTATTATATGCTCCGCCCGGTAGAGTAAAGGCACCGGTTGCTGTTATAGTAAAGTTGATATTTCCTGAACTTGACCCCCCCACAGACATATTATAGGTAATTGACCCGCCGGGTGCAGGGGTTGCAAAATTCTGACAGTTTTGAACCAGACAACTCTGACTGATTACGCATACTGCACCATCGTCCTCAAAGGCACGCAAACAAACCTGCAAGTTGGCAGGGTAATTATTGGAACAGTTAAAAACTTCATTGTATTGGGTATTTGGTGGATTGGTGAAACAAATGCCGGCCTGTGGGTAGGTTGTATATCCCTGACCTGCAACTTCTACCCGCCAGTGAGGTTCAGGCCCTCCACCTAAGAATCCATCAGTACAGGTTGTTGTAGAGTTTCCACTGTTAATACGAACCCTCAGAGTTACCTGAGAAAATAGTTGTGTTGTAAAGACTGTTAAAAAAAAGACTATTAATAACGAGGGTAAAATTTTTATCTGCATATTAATCTTTATAAATTCAGATACTAAGGTTTGATTGATAGTTGATTTTGGGAATTTTATGCAATTTAATTATTGAATTACAGGTGGTTACAGTTTTTATTTGTTAATATTTAATATTATTAGCAAGTGTAGAGGGACAGCCTTAATTCATTGAGCAAATATACAAAGGAATAATGACATATATAAGGTTTTAATAGTACAGACTAGTTAAACACTGGTTTTTTAACCGAAAATTTGTCAACAGACTTTAATTATTATTAATTAAACGACAATATTTTAACTTTTGTGATATTTTTTTGTCAAATTTTTTTTAACAAAATAAAAAATGCCGGTATTACCGGCATTTTTTATTTTTATGTTGTCTTATAATTAGAATTATTAGGAAAATTAAAATTTATTCTTAATCACCTTGGCAACATGTACATACCCTGTTTCTTTATGATGTACTCTTACCATATAGGTGCCCGGAGGATAGTTGTTAAGATCAGTAGGGATATTGTTGTTACCCTTCACAGATTTATGTTCTTTTACCTCAATCAGTTTTCCTAAAGCATCCATCACTTTTATCTCCAGTTCCTCAATAATTTCTGATTCATACTGATAGTATAAATATCCGTCTGTAGGATTAGGGAAGAAATTATAAGCCAGGTCTTTTGCTTTGATATTCAGAAGGACAATATTTGAATATACAGCTTGTTCATCCATATCTATCAGTTCAAGTCGGTAGTAATTCGGCCCGTCAAAAGGATTAATATCGTCAAAAGTATAATGTTTTGTGACTGTGGAATGACCTTGTGCACCCACGACACCAATTTTTTCGAAATTTATGCCGTCCTGACTGCGTTCTATATTAAAGTAGGAACTGTTGTCTTCCGATTCTGTACCCCAGCTGAGATAGTTGATTTTGTTGTCTGTAGTACCATCAAAATATAGCCAGTCTACAGGTAATAAAGTGATAGGTACCAGAATAATTGCACCAGAACCTCCTGAAAAACTGTTGATAGTTTGTAATTCATGATAATTTACTGCATTATTTGTCGTTCCCCAGGGACCAAATAAATGAGTGCTGTCGTACAAAGGAGCATCATAATTTGCTCCCTGATTTTTAAACCAGTAGAAACCAAGTGGGTAAGGGTATTTATAGGAATATCCACAAGCAGGGTAGGTTGCCATCCAGTTAATTGCTGCATTTTCTATAGCAGTTCTTTCAGCAGGTTGATAGTAAAAACGGACGTTATAAGGTGGTGCAAGGGCCCCGCCTCCCATATCAACATTCCAGCTGCGTTCCATCTCAAATCTTTCTTCGCCGGGATTCCAGCCTGTAGCACAAGATGCAGCAGTATAGGGACCTTCCGTTTCCTGATAATAGTCTGTGCTGTCCCAAATAGTGACCATGGGGAATCCGGCAGGTGCACCGGATATGTCTCCCTGAACTGAAAGAATTATTTCATCTCCTACAAAGAAGTGATGCCATCCATTATTATCTGTACAGTAGGTATTTGTACTAGTTCCGTTGGCAGCATAAATATACCATTTTACATTGACCGTAATACTTGAATCTACTGTCGGTCCGCAAGTACCTTCACGCCTTACATAATAGGTGGAAGTTACGCTTGTAGTTATATTTATGTTCGGACCGGTTCCCAGTAATGTTCCGGTGCCGTTTGGTCCGCTATACCAGTTTATTGTAGAACCTGTTCCTGCGACACCACCACTTGCTGTTAAATTAACAGTAGTATTGGGGCAAAATACTCCAGCGAGCGGGTTGATAATCGGTGGAGTTGATGCGATAGGAGCTGTAATAATGATACTGGCACTATCAGTACAACTATTATCGTCTGTAACAGTAACTGCGTTGAATCCCGGACATAGATCTGATGGTGAAGCATCGGTGCTGCCATTTGACCAAAGATAATCATAAGTGCCAGTACCACCCGTAACCAAACTGGTTGCGCCTCCTGTACATATAGCGGAATCGCAATCAGAGGCAATGGGGTTGCTCAATGTGATTACCAAAGTGTCAGGTTGGCTGATAGTTACTTGTGTGGAATCATAACATCCGATGTCATCAGAAACAGTTACAGAAAAAGTACCTGCACATAAACCAGTAGCCATCGCACCGGTCTGATTTCCGGCAGCAGCATCCCACTGAAATCCGTAGCCTGTTGTTACTGTTCCTCCCATTCCTGAAACGATACCCTGACCAGTACAAACAGAATTACAGCTTAAGTCAGTAGGAGGGAAGCTGACCGCTGTAATCACAGGACCATCTAGTACCAAAACAGAATCTTCATCCACACAGCCGGTAGCACCCGTTACAGATACATAGTGCATTCCTGCAGCAAGTCCTGTAGCGGTAGAATCAGTAGAACCACTACTCCATTGATAGCTGAATGGCCAGGCACCTCCTGTAGTAACTGCAGAAGCAGTGCCATCATTAAAGTTAGCACAGGTCAGTGGAGTTGATACAGCATCCAAAGCCACTCCGGTTGTAGTGGTTATCATAATTTCCCCTACATTATTACCTCCTACCTGACCTAAAAGCCAGTAAATACCTCCGTCAATCTGAATAACATAAGAAGTGTTAGGTTGTAATCCTGTTGCAGCTGTATATGTAAATGACCAGTTGATAGGTTGTACGTCACAGGCTGTGAATGTCTGACAATCAACGAGTGCATCAGGTGTGTTATCACAAGGAGTATTGTCTTGAAATAAGGATACATTAAAACCATCCGTGGGATTGATTCCAAATGTACAACCACCATTTATCTGCCCGTTAATAATTGAAAGTGTTACATCTGTTGCATTACAATCCGTTTCAAAGTAGAAATATACAGATTGCTCAGGGCTGTCCCCTTCACTACATTCATTATAACCCGGATCTGCAGGAATATTTTCACCATTCATACCTGAGGTGTTCCAGCAATAGGGTATATTAGGTAACATCGGTACCAAAAGCGCATCAAGACAATCATCAAAGCCACACCCTTCAGAAACACAGATTTCATAGTCTTCATTACTGTCATCTCCATCATTATCAAATACCTGTACCCATACGGTTGTGCCAGGTGCGCCGGCTACCTGAAAAGATACATCACTTCCTAATCCACCCGAACCACAATCATAGGGGGTTAGTGCACCACAAGTACCTGTATAGGCAACTATAGTCAAATCGGAATAATCTCCGGTAAGTCCACCAACAGCATCATCATTGCCCTCTATTATAGCATTACCTGATGCTGGAATTGTAAACTGATACCAGGTGTCTCCGCAGTTCCCTCCACAATTCTGTGCAAAGGCCGGATCGTGGGTAATCGTGGGTTGTCCGTAATTATTGGTCTGAAAGACGCCTGTTCCGTTTACGCAGGATTCAGGTTGTACAGGAACTACTATAGCATTGTCACAACTATCATTACTTGGTTGTACTGTTGCTATATAGTTTGGAATCATGTCAACAATATCAATATCGAAAGTTCCTTCAGTAACCAACAACTGACCATCTACCTGTATAAAATAAACATTTCCAGGAATCAGACAGGTTGCTTCAATGTTTTCTGTAATCAATGCAGTAGGCCAAAGAGAACTTTCTTTTTGTGTTAATACACCACTACAGGTATTGTCGGAAGAAGAATGTATATAAACTTCAGGATCCATACCCAGGATCAGATTGGTGGAAACAACATTGATTTCTACACGCCCTGAAGCAGGGGCAGTGAACTGATACCAAACAGTATGTGAAGCATACCCGCTTACTCCGGGCTCTCCGATTTCAAGATTTGCACAGACATTGCTCTCTGAACTTCTTGTCTGAATAACACCGGTAGGTGTACCGAAGTTGTAAGCATTGCAAATGTCGTTATTATAAGGGAAGTTGCTCGTTCCGCCATCATCCGTTATCTGAAGCGTAAACCAACCATCTTCATCACCTAAGATACCATCGGCACCATCTACTTGTAAAAAGTAAGTTCTGCCCTCGGTAAGACAATCGATGTTCAGTGTTTCATCTTTATTTAAAATATCATAATCACTGTCTACCTCCAGAAAAGTTCCCGTGCAGGTGTTATCAGAAGAGGAATATAAAGCCAATTGTAAATCCACATCATCTCCAATTAAATTTGGATCACTCAATGCGTCAATAGTTACATTACCTGATGCAGGTGCTACAAAGGTAAACCAAACCGTTTTTCCGATTCCAAAGGCATTTGGATCGGGTTCACCGGGTTCTGTATCTGTACACAGATTGGTGTAGTCAATTCCGTTGTTAATAGTGCCTCCGTTTGGAACGGTTCCCAATGCGATGGCATTACACATCATATTGTTGGTAGGTCTTGTTCCCTGACCGTCGTCCTGTATATCAATTCTGAAGTAGCCTTCCTGGTTGAGAATAGAACCATCAATTTGAACCCAGTATTCCTGACCTGGATAGAGGCAGGTTACAGATACACTAGCATCAAAACTGGCGACAGGGTCAGAACTCCCGTCTTCTACCAGGTTCATTGTACCTGTACAAAGTGTATTACTGGATTCATATACTGCTAGCTGTAAATCCACAGCATTTCCCAATCCTCCGGGATCTGATGTCACATTAACTGTCACATTCGAAGTTGCATTAGGACCTGCATGCGCAGGGGCTATAAAGGAGAACCAAACAGTTTGTTCGATCGGGTCCAAAAACGGATCGGGTTCACCAGGCTCTATGTCAGAACAGAAGTTGGAATAATCCACTCCGTTGTTGATAGAACCGCCAATAGGTACTGTACCCAATGCAATATTATTACATATTAAATCATTTGTCGGGATAGGGACTGGGGTAGCAGGAGTGAGGTCAAGAGAAAAATAACCCTGAATATTGATAAAGGAGCCGTCTACCATCAGAAAGTAGGTTTTACCTTCTTCAAGACAACGGACATTCATGAATTCGTTGAAGAAATCAACTAATGGAAGGTAG
>CAJQOX010000024.1 GCA_905480075.1 uncultured Aureispira sp.
GGAAAGCTATGGACTTAATGCAAACAGCCTCATTAAACGGATTTGATACAAAAATAACAGGAGTTACTAACGATTATTCTAAAACAGCGAATAGTGATATTTGTGTTGTTACTTCTGGAATCCCTCGTAAGCCAGGAATGACTCGTGAAGAGTTAATTGGTATTAACGCTGGAATTGTTAAAACGGAAGCCTCAAGTTTAATTAAGCAATCTCCAAATACAATTCTTATCATAGTAAGTAACCCTATGGATACCATGACTTATTTGGCTCATAAAACCACAGGACTTCCTAAAAGCAGAATCATAGGAATGGGAGGAGCATTAGACTCAGCTCGTTTTAAGTATCGCCTTGCAGAAGCATTATCTGCTCCTATTTCAGATGTTGACGGAATGGTAATTGGAGGACATTCTGACAAAGGTATGGTGCCATTAACTCGTTTAGCTACCCGCAATTCAGTACCTGTTTCAGAATTTCTTACTGAGGAAAGATTAAACCAGGTAAAAGAAGACACAAAAGTGGGGGGTGCTACATTGACAAAACTATTAGGAACATCCGCCTGGTATGCCCCTGGTGCTGCAGTATCCGGTTTAGTTCAGGCAATAGCTTGTGATCAAAAGAAAATATATCCATGTTCCACCTTACTGGAAGGAGAGTATGGACTAACTGATCTATGCATCGGAGTCCCTGTTGTATTGGGAAGAAACGGGATTGAAAAGGTAGTTGAAATTAATTTAAGTGAAGCTGAAAAAGAACACTTGATATCCTCAGCAGAGGCAGTTAAGAAAAACAATTCTGCACTGGAGTTGACTGTATAAGTAATACTACGAATCAGAGAATTAAAAAATGCCTTGTATTAAATACGAGGCATTTTTTTTTATAATAAACTCATGTTAAATAAAATTCAATAACATTAATGTCTTACTCTAAGCTTATGAACGGAAGCCCAACCATAAACATCGGAGATTCTGATTGCGTAGACACCTTGTAACCAATCATAAGTTGCCAATTCAATAGTATGTTTTCCTACTTTCCCATCTACTACCTGAGACATAACCCTTACCCCTCTAATATCAAACACATCTATAATCAAGTCATTCGAGGAAACCGAATTAATAACAACATTTACCTCATTATCAGCAGGGTTAGGCATAAAAAGAACCTCATCAACCGGACTATCAAAAAGGACTGATTTAATAGCAGAATAATTAACATCCCCATTATGATCAATCGTTTTTAATCTATAATAATTAATTGAGGAGAGTGGATTTCCATCAATAAAACTATAATTATTCAATCCGGGAGAAAGCGTAGCATTTTCAGAATAAATTTTGTCAAAAAAGACAGCATCTTTTGATCTTTCCAAAACAAACTCATTAATATCATTGTTTTGTTCCGTCTGCCAATTAATCAGCACATCAGATTCACCTTGTTTTTCAGCGTTAAAAGACAACAAATCCAAAGGTAGAATCACAGATGTATCTTTAGTAGTGATTAGGAAAGCACTAAGACTACTCACCTGAAACTCAATAGCATAAGTATTAGCAGCAGAAGAAAAGGGGACTGCAGCAGGACCAATTAATGGAATTACTGTAAAAGGGACTGTATCCGGAGTACCAGTAAGAATAGTATCTGGAAAATGAATTAGCAACAAATCCTGTTGCAGGTCAATATTTGTAGTTCCATAAGAAGCAAAAGCCAGGGAATCGAGTTCATCCTTATTAAAATACAATCTGATTTTTAAAGGGCCGGCAAATTCAGAATCAATTAACCAATGCCTTTTTAAATAGGGACGTAAATTCCAGAATTTCGTATAGGAATCAAAATAAATTTTTGAATCAACAATTCCCAGGGGGGAAACATCAGCAGCATTCACCTTATCCATAACAGAAACCATAGGTCTTACTGTGGAAGTATCAAAAAAGTGAGTGAATTCGTTCAAGTTATTCAGATCACATGATCCATAGCTTTGGCTATCTACTAAAAGACCTGTATCAAGAGCGACAATCACATTACCTGTATTGCTAAAAAAGCTATTCACGCCACAACGAATACCGGACGCCTGAACAGTATAACTGGTATTTGAAACAGGATAAAGATCGACCGTAGTATTATAAGGAGTATTTACATTATTATCATCATCCATCAGATAAATTGTATCCACCCCTGATTGCCCCAGGTCATTAGTCCAAATAAGTTCAACAACATAGGGATAAGTACCTGTCAGGCTAATAGGTATTTGAGTAGGAGCACCACCATTACATATTTTTTGATAAACAACCGGCAAACTGATATTAACAGTTTGTCCCGGAGGCAATACAAAAGCCCATATACCAGTAGCAGACCCATTAATATTATCACTATTGAGGCCAGTCTGAAAAAACAAAATAGCGTGTCTACTAGGGTTAACAGGATCTGACAGGCCTTTTGTAGCATGAATATCTTTCACTTTCACATAATCAATACAAAAGGCGTCTCCATATTCTTTGTGAATATAAGCGCTTTGACCGGCCGTAGTAGACTCAATATATACAAAGTTGGAAGCATCACCCTGGGCAAGAATTTTTCCGTATTCAGAAGCAAGTGTCTGGGTTTTTCCGGTTTTAAGGAACCATTGATATCCCCCAATCAATTTAATACTATCATATGAATTAGAACCATACATAAAAGTAGTCCCATCAATATAAGCATAACCATAGTTTGCATCATTATACACCTTCATATAGTTGTCATTATCAAGAAAGTTTACATTATCATACGTAAGGCCGGGCCCCATGTAAAATATTTTGGTGAAACTATAATTATTGTTATTATCATTAAAGTTGATAGTACTGTTATCTGACAATAATTGCATGTTCGTTGAATTGGAAATATCCCATGTATAACCATAATAGCTATTGTATCTGTCATTGCATAGGTGTTCAATGGTTGAGTTTCTGATATCAAGCACCCTGTATGCTGTTGTTCTGTCTGCTCTGAATCTGGATTGAATAGTGAGAGTATAACCATTCAATCTAAAAGTTCCCGCATCGAGCACCAAACCTGTATAACACAAAGAGACGGAATCGTGAATATGAAAATCATTAACCAAAGACCAGTCACCTAACGTATTATTAAAAACCACACCGCAATTTTTCAGCATTGTATTATTGAGGTCGATAACATTCAAGCCTTCACCGACGAAATAAATCACCCCCGTCTGATTAAAGTTAGACATATTATTAGCGAGGTGAAAACTACCTCCAACATAAAGCTCATCCCCTGTAATAGTAATATCTGCATTACAGATAAAAGTATTACAATAAGCAATATTATCGATATTACATCCATTGCTTGAAGCAGAGAAAGACTGATTGTCAAAAATGACTGAATCAGCCAGCGTAGGCATACAGCCTCCGTTAGTTCCGGTAACATCATTTACATTAGTAGTCCAGTGATTGGGGTCACTCCAATCCCCTTCATAATCAGAAGGATCAAGCGCTGAAGCCCTCCAGTAATAAACCTGAGGTGCTCCAAGATTAAAAACCCAGTTTGAATTAGACCCACCATCCACACAAGCGGTAGTCTGAGCAGGTGCACCAATATTATTGAGCCCCTGTATAAAAGTAGATTCAATTCCTGAAGAGTTTAAGTTAACCTGTCCTACAGCACCTCCATAAGGTCTGAGGGTAATCATATTATTACAGGAGCCTTTAGAAATGAAAGAATCAGCAACAGATAAATTTTTAATTTCTGCAAAATTCCCTTCATGAAGTATTAATTTTCCTGAATAATTAGTCATAGAACCTGTAATATTCATACTAGCCACTCTGAATCTAACATCACCATAAGTTTCAAGATCACCTTGCAAAATTGTTTCCAGGCCATCAAAATCGAGATAAACACCATGGCTGAAAATATTCGGTAAGTAAACAGAATTACTATAGGCGTAATTTTTCTGTCTTCTGACTATCACAGTACCTGATGTATCAGTAAAATTAAAAGTAGTATTTCCTAAATAATCAATCTGATCACCTCCAAAATCATAAAAAGTACCCGTGAGGTTTATCAAAACATTATTCAACATTCTTTCCCCAAGAGAAAAAACGGTCGTAGTGATTGAAATATTGGCAGCTCTGATTCTGGAAAAAACCCATCCCTGTACTTTGGTCGCTTCAAGGTCATCCTGAATATAATAATCAGCGTATTTCCAAAAAACCAATTTTGGTAATACAACCCCATTAGATTTCAAAGTATTATTCTGACCATGAAAAAAAATGGAATAGCTACCTTGGAAAGGATTCATATTAACACCAAATTCAGCGGAACCGAAAACATGTAAATCGTTATATACTCTAATAGTTGCCCCGGTATAGGTAGCATTGTCCCAAATAAGATCTCTGCACATAGATACAGAATCAATGACAATCCAGCGTGTGCCGGAAGGAGGGAAGCTAGTTACATCAACATAAACATCAGTGAATGGATTGGGGACACAATTTTGAGTATTAGCGACCCAAGTAGCACCATCCCAAACTTCCCAGTTATTCGGGTCACTCCAAAGATGGTTGCCAGTACCGACATATTTCATCTTTTGAACCGCAACGTTATTGAAGGTCCATCCACCCGTATTCCCTCCATCATCAATACTATTATTCAGGACATAAGACTTTCCACCTGAAACATCGCAATTCATATTCTCTAGAATTACCTGATCAAGACTCAAAGTTCCACTTGTTTTTTTCCTGATAGTTCCCTTTGTTTTAGCATACCCTCTCAGGGTAATAAAATCATTGCAATTAGTTGGGGAATGAAAAGAGTCAATTTCCAGATAATAATTCAGGTAATAAAATAAAGTCAGATTGGTACAATTAAAATAATGCTCATGTTTGGGAGAAAGATACAAATCAGAAACACCCATTTTTGAATCAATGAAATAGGTAGACCCGTTAGTTTCAAGATGATTGAAGGTACATGATCCTGACACACTCAGTTCGTTATTCCCTATTAATTTGTCGTATTGCATCCCATAACCAAAGGATCCATATTGTTTCAACCCGTTTGTCTGATCAAAAATCAGCTCAGCACCTACGACTGAAAATGATGAGAAATTCATAGTTGCAGTATCAAAATCTATCCACCATCCTTTGGCGTCTCCTCCGTTAAATCCTCTCAAAACTATAGAAGAACTATCAAACACTATCCCCCTTGTAGGTGAATTATTGGTAGCATAAAAAAAGTCAGTAAGAATTGTTTGTTTATTACTGTTCAGGGTTCCGTTATATAACATGATGCTACCTGTAGGTACCACCCAGTCCCAATTATTAAACAACAATAAATTATCATCAACAACTAAAGAGTCCTTTAAAAGCCAAACCGTATTGGGGCCGCCATCAAACTCAATATGGTCGAGTACATATTCTGTCCCTGCTGATTTGATTATTTCTATTCCGTTTTTGACAGAACGGAACCTAAGAACACCGATAAAATTAAAATTGACATTTGTTGCCAATTCAAAGGAACCATATATATCAAGTGTTTGCGTGTTTCCACTAGTAAAAGTAATTGTTGAACTAGCATTAATCAATGTATCTATCCAAAAATTCTGGCAGTTTGCACTTGAGTTTATAGAAATTATTGATGGGCTTCCTGTGTTGATCGTTGAAGCACTAAAAAAAACATTATCAGTAGAAATTGGAGCTTGAGAAGCAGAAGGACCTGCAACACTCCCTATATACCAGTTTGAGGCATCATTAAAATCTCCGCTGCCTCCTTTCCAGTAGAAATCGAGAGCGCAAAGATGATAAGATTGAACCAACAATATTACAATAGTAAGTATTCTGCTCATAACAAATGGTTTTGATAGTTTTTATTGGATTTTATTATATTGTCCCAGGGATTCTCTAGTTGTCTCATAAAAAGAGCAATGACAATATATAATCATGTAGGCATAATTATCCAAAAAACCCTCCAAAATCACAAAACACTAATAAACAACAAGTTAACCCAAAACAAAACAATGTTTTCTTTTCCAATACAGAAAAAATTCCATAAAATGGAATCGAATTAAAATCTTAAACTTTTTATTATTAATATTAAATTTTATATTAAAAAAAGTTACTTTAGAATAGAAACAGATACAATAAACCATCTAAACATTCAACCAAAATGAACAAAATTGCCATAATAGGCGGAGGTAACCTGGGTACTGCAATTGCAAAAGGACTATTGGTAAGCAAAAACTATCAACCCGCTGATATTATTATTACGAGAAATAAAATTGAGCGATTAAAAGATTTGAAAGAAAAAGGTGTAAATGTAAGCAGAGACAATATTTTTGCTGTAAATAATGCCCGGATTATAATAATTGCAGTCAAACCCTATAAAGTAGTTGACATCCTGAATGAAATAGGCCCCGGTCTTAAATCAGGCCATCATATTATTGCATCAGTTGCAACAGGAATAACAACAGATTTCATAATAAAAACACTTGAACAAGAGATACCTGTGTTCAGGGTTATGCCAAATACTGCCATTGAGATACAGGAATCCATTACCTGCATTTGTTCAAGAAATGCTAATTTTGCTGACCGTGAACAAATTAAAAATTTATTTAGCTTATTAGGAGAGGCAATCGTTATTAATGAGGAATTAATGGAAGCAGCCACCGTATTAGGTGCTTGTGGAATTGCCTTTGTTTTTCGTTTCATCAGGGCAATGATGCAAGCAGGTATTGAGATTGGTTTTGATGCAATTACAGCAAGTAAAATAGCTGAACAAACTGTTAAGGGGGCTGCTGAACTTTTGCAAAAAGGGGGAAAGCACCCTGAGGAAGAAATTGATAAAGTCACGACTCCAAAAGGTTGTACAATTTCCGGACTTAACGAAATGGAACACAGAGGTTTTAGCTCATCTTTGATAAAAGGAATTTTAAACTCTTTCCATAAAATTGAAAAATAAGCATTAAAAACCTGATTATGGAAAGTTTAATAATTGATATAAACTGTGACATCGGAGAAGGTTCAGGTCCTTTAACAAAAGTGAATAAAGATATTTTACAACATATCTCTTCCTGCAATATTTCATGTGGTTTTCATGCGGGGGACCCTATTCATATAGAACAGACAATTGAGGCCGCTATCAATCATAATTTACGAATAGGTGCACACCCCTCCTACCCTGATGCAGAAGGATTTGGCAGAATAAAAATGTCCATTCCTTCAGAAGAATTAAAGGCAATAATAAGGTATCAGGTGATAGCATTGAAAGGACTGACTGAAAGCCATGGTGGCAAAATTTCCTATGTAAAACCCCATGGCGCCCTTTACAATGAAATAGCTAATAACCCGGCAGAGGCAAATACTGTAATCGAGGCCATTCTATCAATTGACCCTGAGTTGGCAATTATGGGTCTAGCCGGGTCAGAACTGGAAAAAATTGCCCTTCAAAGGGGCATAAAATTCATTCCTGAAGCCTTTGCAGACAGAAGATACTCTCAAAACGGACATTTAGTGCCCAGAAAAGAAAAGGGGGCAGTAATTAAAGATGAAAAACAAGTATTAAACCAAATAATCTCTTTGACTATAAATAAAAATACAGCAACAGAGAATGGTATTTTAATCCCCGTGAATTCAAATAGCATTTGTATACACGGAGACAATCCTGCAATATTGCATATCCTGGAATACATCAGCTTACATCTTAGCAAACATAACATTCAATTGGTTAAATATTAGAATCAACCCAGAATCAAACAAACTGAATTATGATTTTCAAACCTTTTGGCGATAGTGCATTACTAATTGAATTTGAGCAGAAAATCACAACTGAAATCAACCAAATGGTAAATGCTCTGTGTAAAGCCATAGACAATGAAACCATTACAGGCATAGACATTTGTATTCCAGCATATTGTTCTGTTACTGTTCTCTTTAATCCTTTAGAAATTTCTTACAGAACCTTGTGCCGGCAAATCAGTAATCTGGATTTTAAAATCAGTAAAAAGACAATAGTGAGAACACTGAACATACCTGTTTGCTATCACAAATCATTTTCATTGGACTTTGATATTTTACAAAAACAAACTAAGCTGAAAAAAGAAGAGATGATTGAGATACACAAAAACGGGACATACAGGGTATATATGATGGGCTTTCTGCCTGGCTTCGCCTATATCGGTAAATTACCTGAGGCTTTACATTGTAAAAGAAAGGCAAATCCAAGGCAAAACATCCCTGCCGGGTCGGTTGGTATTGCCGGACAACAGACCGGAATTTACCCGGGAAAATCACCAGGGGGATGGCAAATAATCGGGAGGACCCCCCTCCCTGTTTTCCAGCCTGAAAGTATTAATCCATTCCTGTTTAAACCCGGAGATATTATAAAATTTCATGACATTTCAATTGATAAATTTCGTCAGATTTCAAATGACCTTTCAACCGATAAATTTAACTTGAATCAAATTTATGGATAATCATACGATTTTCAGGTTTATCAGGCCGGGTCTACAAACTACAATTCAGGACAAAGGACGTTCAGGATATCAGCATCTTGGGGTGCCTCAGGGGGGTGTATTGGATAAACATGCAGCCAAAATTGCAAATTGGCTTGTTGGAAACAATGAACATAATCCTGTTTTGGAGATACCTCTTGCGGGGCCTTCAATTGAAATAACAGGCAAATGTCAGATTGCCCTCACTGGTGCAGACCTATCGGCAACAATAGATGGAAAGGCAATTAAAATGTACAGAAGTATCAAGGTAAAAAGCGGTTCCGTATTGTCTTTTGGGAAATTGATATCTGGCTGCAGGACCTATCTGTCGATAGGCGGAATTTGGGATATTAAACCGTGGTTATCAAGTTTCAGTGCTTCAGCATCAAACATTGAGAAAATGACACCGGGCAGTCTCATGAATAAAGGTCATTTTCTAAAAGTAAAAATCAATAAATTTATTCCAAAACGAAAGTTTCCGAAATCAGAAAGACCTGTTTTTAAATCTTCGCTGAGCATCAGGGTTCTTGGTGGTCCTGAGTACAAAGAATTTCCTTCAGCTTTCATCAGGACATTTTTTAATCAATCTTATCAGTTAACAAAACAGTTTAATCGGATGGGCTGCAGATTAACAGGAAAAACCGAAGGCTACAGAGAGACCCGGGAAATTATTTCATCTGCGGCAATTCCCGGTACCATACAAATAACAAATTCAGGACAGCCAATCATCCTGATGAATGATGCACCAACAACGGGAGGTTATCCCCGAATTGCAAATGTTATCAGCAAAGATTCAGACAAGCTGGCTCAGCTTAAAACCGGTGATAAAATTAAATTTATTTTAGTAGCATTGGAAGACATATGGAAAACCTGAGCAGGCCCTTCAAAGATTGGAAACATGTACAGATTAAACGAAGAAGATTTATATTGAGAATAATAAGGCGGGCAAAATAAAAAAACATAGCATTCCGTCTGCTTTAGATTCTCCTTTTATACACCTCATTCTGAATTTTCATCCGGAAAAATTGATTTTTATGTCCGACATATTACCCAAAGATATTGCATTCAAAGTAGAAGCATCTTATGAGAGACTCAAACTGTTCGAATCGACTGGGCTTAAAGGAACTACAAAGGACTGAAAAGAACGCTGTCTTTTTTGATAATCCATTATTAAATTCTAATTTCATTTATTTTAGCAGACAAAATAAGTTTGACAGGTAACTTTTTCACTTTTATTGTCATAAAAAGATATTCAGCACTCATAATTAATATTTTGTAATTTCTTTTTAATCTTAATACTTTTTCATAATTATGATTATTGAATTACTTTTACTTTATTGATTTATTATCATTTAATTCAACAAAGCTGACCTTCTCAACACCTCCCTTATATATAGCATATTGGCATAACTGCTTGAAAATTTTGATTATTTCACCTAATAAGACATTACTAATACTAAAAACTTCAGTAAAGGACAACCATTTCCTTCAAAAGCAGGTATAACAATAAAGCAGATCAAATTAAAAATGATTGCAGCATTTATTTATTCAGCCTCAGACATACAGAAAGAGTAGCCACTTCATACAAAATATATTAATAATAATATTCAAATCGAATCCTCTTTACCAACCACTCTCAAAAAAATTGTTATAAATTCATTACAGAACATGGATACTATATTGTAACACCTTACAGTACATTCATCCATTCTATCATGAAGGGTTTTTATTAATCTGAAACTTATTTATATGAAAAATTCAAAATTACTACTAAGTCTTTCTCTTTTAATTTTCATTACAGGCTGCCGGAATCAGAACAACACTAAAGACGATGTTGATACACATTCACGAGGGGAATTTGCCCCTGTTGTTTATACCACTACCGGAGATGGCACCTGGACAGGACCTAACTGGACTCCTGCGCCACCACCAAACAACCTTAGCAATGTTGCGATTATTATAAATCATACAATTGACTATACTACTGTAGTGAATATAAACAACTGGAATAAATCTGATGGTTCTGTTACAATCAACAGTACCGGCACACTTAATATCAACACCAATAACAACTCTGTTATTATCAGCAACGGATTTCAGGTTTTCAATTTTGGCAACCTCTTACTCAACATGGGAACTACAGGTCAATTCAAAATAGATAAAGCCGGGATTCTCACAAATACAGGAACAGTCAATGTGATAGCCGATAAAGTTTTTATTCTTGAACCTGACTATGCAGATACAAGCCTTGTCTCTGGTGCACAGATTATCAATTCGGGGACAATAGACATGAGTAATTCAAGAGAGGTTCATAACGATGGATACATAGAAAACAGTGGTTATTTTATCTCTTTAAAAATGCATAATGACGGGTATATCTGCAACTCCAGCATTCTGGAAGTTCAGGGAGAAACAAAGTTACATGACAACGATATTGGATTTATTGGTTGCGGAGGCGCATTGAGAACCTGTATTATCGAGATGGATGGCGGTAAAATATTTGATCAATCCGTATGTTGTTTAGTATTAGGCTCGCCATCTCCTCCACTTATTGACTCAAGTAACAAACATTTTAATTCCGGCGATTATGACCATAATACTGTCACCACCTGCGCTTTATTTCTGGCTACCGGTATAACACAGTTTCAAGCTAAAGTTGTTGACGACAGGGTTGCTTTTCTCTGGGAAGTAACAGAGCCTGAAGTGGGAGATCTATTCATTATTCAACGATCAACAGATGCTATTGAATTTGAAGACAGAATGGAGGAAGAAGCAACGAATACAACAGATGAGGTATTTACTGCTGAAGATGAAATCAAATCAGGGCTTGTATACTACAGACTCAAAATTGTAAACATATCAGACGGAAGCATTATATATTCCTCAACAGTAAGCCTAACAACTCAAGGGCCTGGAAAGGAATTCAAAGTATACCCTAATCCATCTACAGAATTTTTCTCTATAGCCGGTGAGATACCTGAGAGTACGACAGTAGAAATAATTGATATGAATGGGCGAACGGTTTACAACAATATTATTAATTTTGAAAGCAATAATTACCAGGTTAATCACAACTTGAACAAGGGAGTCTATATCTTAAGGTTAAGAAGTGGTGATCAGGTCATCAGTTCTCAAAAAATAATTGTACAATAAATTATTTTCAAGTTCCTTAACCAGGAAATCATACCCTCCCTCATACACTGTCCTGACTGTTTTTCCAATGCAGTCAGGATTTTTTATGATTATATGAAAACTATTACCATTTCAATGCCGGAGGGTGCTTGCTAAACAAATCGTTGAAAAAAGAATTTTCATAAGATTGTTTCTGCATTTCCTTCCAGACCGTCAGATGATTTCCCGTCAGAATTTCATTTTTAATAAACAAACAAAATTTCATTTTTTCTTCTTCAAATGAAAGATTGCCAACAGTATAGTTCATCTGTCCAATGCAATGATGTAATGCTGAAAATGATGAAGAATAATTTGCTGATAAATAAGAAATGAATAATTTTTTGTATTTCTCAATAGCCATCTTCCTGTCATGCAAGAGTCCTTTTCTCAAATTGAGTTTTAGAATACTAAGCGTGTAATCCGACCGAATATACTCACGGGAATGAACATCATCAGCAATAATTTCAAAAACAGCCGTTTCAAGATTCAATTTTAAATAATCCATTGGGTTATCATACCTTGGATTAATAAACACGGCATCATCATTCAGAGGAGGGGTGAAACTATAATCTTTAACTAAATTAATAACCTGAGAAGATTGAGGAGATTGAAAAATTTGAAACTGTGCTACCTTATGCCGGCCGTTGCATTGATTGCAGGCCCATAAAAAGTTATCCCAATCAAAGGTTTTAGAAGGATACAAACCTCTGGGATAAATATGTTCTATGTTTGAGCCAATGTTAGCTTCACAATAATTACAATAAGAATTGCTGCCCACGGCAATTTTCTGAAGTTCTTTTTCTATGCCTTTGAAAACAGATTTACGGGCATTGCTCTTTTTTTTATTTTGCCAGAGCATTTTAGAAAGCCTGACGCGATCCTCATACCCCGCCAGGCCATCAATAGCTTTCTGCTGATTATTAAGAAAATTAATAATGCCCTTACGAATAGCTGATTGCTTTATTTTCAGCATTAATATCAATTAGAAGGATTCAATATACAAAAGGGTTAAAGGGGAAGATTGCCGTGTTTTTTTCTTGGCAAGCTATCTACCTTCTTTTCCAACATTCTGAAAGCGGAAATAATTTTCAAACGGGTATTTTGCGGTTCAATAACTTCATCGACAAAGCCCCTGAAAGCCGCACGATAAGGGTCAGCAAATTTATCAGCATATTCAGCTTCTTTTTCTGCTAATTTAGCTGCCGGGTCATCCGCATTTTTTATTTCATTTCTAAAAATAATTTCACTTGCCCCCTTTGCCCCCATCACCGCAATTTCAGCCGCTGGC
>CAJQOX010000025.1 GCA_905480075.1 uncultured Aureispira sp.
CCCCTTGTACTGCGGTTTCTGCACCCTGGTCCGAAAACTTTGATGCTTCCGGCAATATTCCCAATTGCTGGAATCAGGGGCCTGCCAATTCCGAAAACTGGCGATTCAACAACAGCAGTGGTCATGTAGGAAATGCAGGAAATACAGGAGGGTCTTCCTCGGCAAGCGGCAACAGATTTGCCTGGGTGGATGATTCCAACCCCAATAACACAGCTACTACGCTTCTCAGTCCTTTGATCGATGTCAGTGGACTGACTACTCCGGCCCTGTCTTTTTATACTATCAGCAATAATGAAGGCAACAGCAATGTCGACTTTTCTGTGGATGTATTCGATGGCAGCAACTGGAATAATGATTTTTATTTCCACAACAGCAATACTTATCTGGGGCAGTGGGAATATGTTCTGCTGAATCTTTCCTCTTTGACTATAAGTGGCACTATTCAGCTGAGATTTGTAGTGGACGAGTTGGTTTCAGGCGATTATTTCGATGACAGGGCGATTGATGATGTAAGGATAGATGAATTGCCTGCCTGTCCGCAGCCTGCTATGGTTTCTGCTGCTGCCTTCACCGAAACAACTGCCGCTGTCAGCTGGACAGAAAACGGTACGGCTACTTCCTGGGAATTGGAGTATGGGCCATCGGGTTTTACGCCCGGAACCGGTACTTTAACGACTACCTCTGCAAATCCCTTCACGATTACAGGACTGACCAATATGAACAGCTATGATGTCTGTGTGCGTTCTGTCTGTGGTGGGAACAAGAGTGCCTGGTCCTGTCATTCTTTTGATCAACCCTTTGTGTTTTCTTCTTCTAATCTCCCGATTGTAGTTATCAATACATCCGGACAGACTATTCAGGATAATGCCCGGATCGTGTCTCAAATGGGCATCATTCATAACGCTCCTCTCCGTAATAACCTCTCCGACCCTTTTAATAATTATAATGGTAATATAAGCATAGAACTCAGAGGCTCTTCTTCTCAGAGTTTTCCTAAAAAGTCTTACTCCATAGAAACACAGGATATTCTGGGAGGGAATAATAATGTGTCTCTTGTTGATATGCCTGCTGAAAATGATTGGGTTTTGTATGCGCCCTATTCCGATAAAACACTGATCAGAAATGTTTTTACTTACTATTTCGGAAATAAAATTATGCCTTATGCTCCTAGGACCAAAATGTGTGAAGTGGTCCTGAATGGTGATTATATAGGAGTGTATGTGCTCACTGAAAAGATTAAACAGGACCAAAACAGGGTGGATATTGCAGACCTTACCGTTAATGATGTTGCAGGTGATAGCCTTTCCGGAGGTTATATAATAAAGGTGGATAAAACAACAGGCTCCTCCTATGATTTTTATTCAAATTTTCTTCCTCCCGGAGCACTCTCCGGACAAACTATCGGTTTTCAGGTTCATTATCCCAGACCGGATACCATTCTGCAGGTTCAGGTAGATTATATTCATGATTATTTAGATAGCTTCGAACTGGCATTAAATGGCCCCGACTATGCCGATTCTCTACTTGGTTTTCCTTATTTTGCCGATGGCTTGTCTTTCATTGATTTCTTTATCATGAATGAATTGACCAAAAATGTGGACGCTTACAGGGCAAGTACTTTCCTGTATAAGGACAAAGCAAGTAATGGCGGTAAATTGAAAATGGGCCCGCTTTGGGATTTTAATATTTCTCTGGGTAATGCAAATTACTGTAACGGGGAGTCTGTTTCCGGATGGGGAAAGGATTTTAATTCGATTTGTGGTACGCATGGGAATTTAGTCCCTTTTTGGTGGGATAAACTGGAACAGGACCCTGCCTACGTCACACTCCGTAAATGCCGCTGGGATTACCTCCGGCAAAACTCCCTGCATACAGATACTCTTATATCTTTTATCGATAATATGGCCCTGTATCTCGATGAGGCACAACAAAGAAATTTTACCCGATGGCCTACCCTCGGAAACTATGTATGGCCCAACGATTTTATCGGTAATACCTATCAGGAAGAAATTAACTACTTCAAAACATGGCTGACAAATAGAATGACTTGGTTAGATAATAATTTGCCGGGGGCGGCAAGTGATTGTTCGGCCCTCTTAGGTGAACATCAGTTTAATGAAGAAAATGTATCTGATATAAGAATTTATCCCAATCCTGCCGGAAATGCACTTTTTATTGAAGCAAGGAACCTTGAAAAGATCAATATTTATAATAATCTCGGTCAGTTGATGTTCAGCAGAAAGGAACTCCCGTCAAACCATTATAAGGTTCATCAGTTTAATGTTTCTGAATGGAATAGTGGTCTTTATCTGATAGAAATTATTCAAACAGATAATAGATTGCTAAGAAAGGTGGTTGTTAGATAATTTCGGTGTTTTATTTACTTTTTTAAATTTTATTCTTTATTCCCTCGGCAGTTTAATTTCATCAGAATTCTTTTTTATTTAAAATAATTGTTAAATTAATGTTAATAAAAATAGCATTTTAACCAATTCTCTAAATGCAGACGCTGTCTCCACACATTAATTTACGGTTTTAGTTTATTGGATTTTCTGAAATTTAAACAACGTTGTTATGAATGAATTTATGATCTCATATTTATTGAGACAGTTCGGTATATATATAGCTATAGTGGGTTTTATATACTCTTTCGTCTTTACAATTCCTTTAATTCAGGCTTTATATGCCTATGATAAGAAGAAATGGCTACAGAGACAATTTGATAAAGTAAAGAGTAATAATGAAGAAAGTGAAAATTTAAAGGCAATGTTGTTGCAGGCTTCAGAACCCGGACAGGCGTACCCGATCTATAAATTATTCAAATTTTATTTTGCTGTATTGGGTATCACAGCTGTTGTTTCGGGATTGCTGATTATGGTCATCCCGGAGGATATCAGTAAAGATGCGATTGATTTTCTTCTCTTTCTTCCATTAATCTTTGGTCTGTTGATATATGCTTTGTATGCAGCTTTGTTTAAGGGGCAGGGTCTTTGGAAAGAGATTGCAGCCGTGTTTTTATACATTGGTTTGTTTTCTACAACTTTTATGGCTTATGTTAATTTTGAGATCAATGAATGGCTGCGTATGGATATTCTTAGTTTTATACTATTGACCATTGGATTGTTCTTGATCAAACATTTGGAGTCCACTTTTTTATCTTATTTATATATCATTCTCGTTACAGCCTCTGCCTCTGTAGTTAATTTTAGTATAGACTTAAATTGGATGTACTTTTTGCCAAAATTACTTTGGTTTTTTGGTCTGGGGATTTTATTTTTCTGGGTTCCCCAATTAAGGGCCGCCAAGGATATTGGTGCAAAAGAGACGATTTTTGGTATTTTGTTTACAGTAATGATACTTTCTCTTACTACAAGTCAGCTTTCTGCTTCTGATTTAATGATGCCTTCCCTTGCTGTTGTTTTACCTGCATTATATGTTTTTTCAAAGGCATATTATAAAAAAGCAGATAACTTTCTCGGTAAACCAGTAGAGTTGTTTGTAGTTTTAATTATCATTATTATGGCAGTAATGCTTTCTATGCAGTCAGTTATGGCTTCTACAAGTGATTCAATTTATTTATTCAAAAACTATTCCTTCCACAAACAGGTATCCTATTTTATTCTGGCAGGATTAATTGGATGGATCTTTTATATGATCAATCACGATTTTAATGAATCAGAGGAGGATATCAACCCAATGGTCATTACTTTTCCTTTAATAGCTTTTTTGATAACCTATATCATCGGTGATTATGGGGGGCATTATCTTATGACAATTTTCTTGCTTGTCCTGGGGTATAAATATGTAAAAAATGGCATAGAAAGCAAAGACTCCTTATTGGTGTTTTTGGGAGCAGTAATTTTTGTCAACACTTTAGTAGTTAAAGTCACAGATGTGCTTAAAGACCAATTACAGGATTCTAAGTTCTTAAGCGGCTTGCTTGTGTTTTTGTTTGGTGTATTATTTCTTTCTGTCGTGTTTTATGTCAGAAGCAGATGGACCGTTACTGATCCATCAAAAAACAAAGCATGATCAGAAAGCTGATCTCTCATAAAAGATGTTTTTCTTTAAATTTTATACCAACTATATGTAATCCTGGAAGTTTTAAAGTGAGGAAAAGATTGATTATAATATCAAAAAAAGGTAGCTGCAATAATTTTGTAGCTACCTTTTATATTATTAAATCTAAAGATTGACCCATAAAGAATCAACTAAAACGATCTTATTCCTTCACAAACTTAAAGGACTTGTTCCGTTCTTTTAGAGACAGCGTGTACACTCCATTGATTAATCCGGAAATATCCAACGTGTGATTTTCAGATTTAACAGTAACACTCATCACCGTTCTTCCCAACACATCGATCACTTCAATAGTCTCATCTCCTATCAAATCCTGTGGCATTCCATCAATAGTTAAAATTTCTGAAGCAGGATTCGGATATACCTGTATCATCGACCAGGCATCCACAATCTCTTCTGTGCCGGTAGGCTGTACAGATATCAATTGTGAAGTGGTATCTGTATATCCACAGGCATTTGTAGTGATAAGCTGTACGGTGAAGTTGCCGCTACTTGTATAGTTATGCACAGGGTTCTCAGTACTTGCACCATTCGTGTCTCCAAAATCCCAGGTCCATCCACTCGCAAAAGTAGAGGTGCTTGTAAATGAAAGCTGCCCCCCATTGGCAGTATAAGAAAAGTCAGCAATGATCGTATCAACAATATTGATAGCGAGATTAGTCGCTGCACTGCTTCCGCAAACATTGTCAGCAGTTACAGAAAGGGTGCCAGAAGTGTCATTTACAGTAATGTTGATACTGTTAGTGCTGCTTGTGCCGGTCCAGCCACTCGATAAACTCCAGTTGTAAAATACATCTGAAACATTGGTCACAGAATAATTCTCAAGCGCAAAGGCACAGGGTTCAGAATTTCCGCTAATTGCAGAAGGGGCAGAAGTAGGGTCTGCAGCAATGATATGTGCTGTGTCTATGTAAGTGCTCTGATAGGTGCCGTCACCCACAGTTAGTGATACTTCATAAATTCCCGATGTGCTGTAGGTTACTTCAGGATTAGGCAAAGTGGATGATGATGGGTTTCCACCAGGAAAACTCCAAAGCCAGGTGGTCGGCGTACCACCAGTTGTTAAATCGTTAAAAGTAACCGTGTCTGCAACACAGACATTGAAAGGAGAACCACTGAAATCAGGATTCAAAGGGCTCGAAAGATCGTTCCACTTCCAAATGCCGTCTGTTGTGGCATCAACATTGAACCAGCCCGACCAACCTACTGATTGATTAGTAAACTCTACATATAAATGTTGGTCGGTGTCTATGATGTTCCAGGTAGTTCCGCCGTCTTCACTGAAGGAAGAACCCGACGCACCCGTAGCCGCACCCGTAGAGAATACTATGTTTGTTCCTTCAATATAACACAAGCCGTTTGTAAGAACAGTTCCTGTTGTGGTGACAGGTGTCCATGTAGAACCAGAGTTGGTCGTTTCATAAACATTGGCACTATTGTCAATAATTATTCCTGTTGTTGAAGAGGAATAGGATATGTTTGCACTTGTTCCCGTGGTGATTGCGCCTCCGAAATCTGCTACTGGAGAGGTGTATGCAGCCCAGGTTAATCCCTTATCTGTAGAGTGGTAGATTCTTCCAAGGCTTGTGGTGAACCAAACGTCATTGCCCACGACTTCTATCTGACGGGTATACCCGAATTCGTTGCCGTTAAGAGGGTTAGGGATGCTTCCGCCGGGTACGGCTGTCCAGGTAGTACCACCATTTGTAGTGGTATAAAGTTCAAATTCTCCGTTGATAGGATCGCCCTGACAAAAGCCGTTGTTCGCATCCCAGAAATATACAACATTGGTAAAGGATGCTGCATTATTATAGGTAGCGGTATTCTGACGGCTCCAGGTAGTGCCACCGTTCGTGGTTTTCCAGATACCGCCGGTTTGACCTCCTGCAGTAGGGTAGGCTGCAAGCCATGCGGTATTAGCATCGATTGCATGTATCATGGAAATTCCCAATGCCGAATTTCCTATATTGATATTTCCTGCTGTCCAGGTCAATCCGCCATTCGTGGTTTTGGTGAATTCCTGAACGTTTGTTGTGCCTCCGGAACCGTCATAGCCTGTAGCCCATACAGTATTGGCATCAGCTATTGATATGTAGTTTATGCCCCGGGAGGCTGTAGAAAATCCGGAGTTTTGTTTTATCCATTCGCCATAGGGCTGTATACTTACATTAATATAACTTGTTTTGGTTTCTGTTATCGCACCCTGAGAATTTGTTGCCTGTAATGAAACAGCATAAGAACCGGCACTTGAATAAGTAACCAAAGGAGGTGTTTGTCCAGTATGAGAAGCAGGTGTTCCTCCGGTAAAGGTCCACTGCCAGTTTGTGATTGTATTTCCACCATCGGCAGTGTTGTCGTAAAACTGTACACTCTCACCCTCTGTAATACTTGTGGATATTCCAAAGAAATCAGGTATAGGGTCACCGCTGACTGTGGCCTGTACACAAGTCATCGCTGCGGAAGCATTTATTCTGTTTCCAATGTTCTGATTGATCACAACTCCTGTACTTGTGAGGCAGTTAAGTATTTGTGTGGGCGTTAATGAAGGGTTTACACTCAGCATCAGACCAACCAGGCCGGCAGCAAAGGGGCAGGCCATTGATGTGCCGCCCATCTTAGCATAAGATGTGCCACTGCTTGTATATACTGTACTTAACAAACCGCCATTGCTGTATCCTCCCGGTGATGCGATGTCAACATAGGTGGTGCTTCCATTATAATTGGAAAAGCTAGACTTGTTGCCGTTGCTGTTGACAGAACCTACGCCGATAACATTTGTATAACCCGCAGGGTACTGAACGATTGATGTATTGTCATTCCCCGCAGCAGCAAGAAACACTACATCAGGATAAGCATTGATCAAAGCTTGCATGGAAGGGTCATTATTTGTGCTTCCGTAGGACATGCTTACTACGTCTGCACCGTTCTGACAGGCCCACTGAACACTGCTGTAGCTATACCATATGCTACTTGAAGTAGGGGCGCTGTTTGGTGTAGCTTTTACCGCTATTAACTCCACGTTGCCTCCTAATGATGCAATACCTGTGTTGTTGTTGATGTCTGCTGTTGATAAGCCTGCACAATGTGTTCCATGTGACCATCCGGCATCCTGAGTATAAGTTTGTGGAGGTGATGCATTATTGTCATTATCTGCGGCATCATATTGTTTGAATACTGTAAGGTCACTGTGGGTGGCAAAAACAGCGTTATCAATAACCGCCAACTTTACACCACTTCTTCCCAGACTGATGTCCCAGGCAGCTTCAGAACCCACTAAATTGTGGTACCATTTGTCTGATCCGCTGTGATAGGTGTCGTTAGGAATAAAAGTTGTTTGATAGATAGGTTCCTTTGTGGCAAATTCAATAAAATCCAGTGTGCTTAGCTTCTTTACCAGGGCGTCGATTTTTGTAAAATCAGAGAAAGTAACCCGGTAGATCTTTATCAGTTCCTTTTTGTTGGTAAAATAACTCGGACGTTCGAATTTTGTTACAGCAATTCCTTCAAATGCAGACTTGAGCTCAGGATAGTCCGACAATGATTCCTCAAGTGAGAAAATATTCGGATCAGTCTGTGTTTTATGATATTTATTGGCTGCTGCCTCTCCTTTTATTTTAAACATTATTCTTCCATCGAGAAAATCAGGATTATAAGTCTGTGCATAGGAGTAATTAATAAGAAATAAACTAAATAATACCAGAAACGACCTTTTCATACTAAAGCTATTTTTTGACTGAATTGTGTAAGAATTTTTGTACTGCGAAAAATACATAATTAATTTTGTTAATTTTACCTGCAAGTTGATATTTTCATTGAATCAACAAAAAATGACATTTATTTGTATTTTCTATATTTATAACGATGAAAAACCTAAAAATAATATCTGCAGGTGCAGGTTCCGGCAAAACTTATAGCCTTACTCAGGAAATGGCAAAATTGCTGACCCCCGATCAGTCAGGGAAAGCTAAAGTGAGAGCCTCAGGGATTATCGCTACTACCTTTACCAATAAAGCTGCTGCTGAACTGAAAGAAAGGGTCCGCATAGAATTGCTCGAAGGTGGGCTGACAAAGGAGGCAGATGAGTTAGGCAATGCTATGATCGGCACGGTGCACTCTATAGGGGTACAATTGCTAAAACGCTTTGCTTTTGAAGCAGGGGTTTCTCCTGAAGTGGATATTATTGCTGATTCTGATCAGCAAATGTTATTTAATCTCTCTATCTCTTCGGTCCTTTCTGTGGAATTGATTCATGAAATGTCGCTATTGTCCGATCAGCTGGGTTTTGAGAAGTCTCCTTATAATAAAAGAGACTGGAGGAGAGATCTAAAGTCGATTACTGATATTGCAAGGGCTAATAATTTTGATGTTGAGGTTTTGTTGGAAAGTAAACAGTACTCGGTCTCCTCTTTTTTTGGTCTTTTACCCGAACCTTCTGCCAATAAAACAGCCGCTCAGTTTAATTCTGAGCTTTTAAATCAATTGATTAATACTGTCGATTTATTAGAAAATAACGATGATGCAACAAAAAAGAAACAATCTATCCTTGTCAGACTTAAAGGGTATAAGAATAGTTTAACTAATAAGGGCTTTCTTTGTTGGCATGAATGGGCAGCAATTTCCAAGCTTAAACCTTCCAAAAAAAGCAGGGATGATGTTTTTGATCTGATAGAATTTGCTCAGTCGCATAATACCCACCCCGGGTTTCACCTGCAGATCAGGACTTATGTAAATAATATTTTTGATGCGGCTATTGCTGCTGTCAATGAATATGAAAACTATAAGAAAAGCAGGGGCTTGATTGATTATATTGATATGGAGGTACTCATTCTTAAGCTCCTTGAAAATGATGTTGTCTGTGAAGTTTTGAGTGATGAAATAGATTTGTTGCTTGTCGATGAGTTTCAGGATACAAACCCCCTTCAGTTAAAGATATTTCTTAAATTATCACAGATTGCCACTGAGTCTATTTGGGTGGGAGACCCCAAACAGTCTATCTACGGTTTCAGGGGGGCAGCTCCTGATTTGATGAAGGCCGTTATGGATAATGCCGGGAATATTGCTAATCTGCCTGATTCCTGGCGGTCAAGAGAAGATTTGGTGAACCTCTGTAATGGGCTTTTTGTCAGGGCGCTTGAAGGTGATATGCCGGTTGAACGAATTGCGCTGAATACGGCACCTCCATTCGTTAAGGCTAAAGAATCTGCTGAATTGAAACCTGCTGCACATCACTGGCATTTTCAATACGAAAACAGAGCGCCCGGAAAGGCTTGGATAGCACGTTGTATTGCCCGTGCGGTAGCTGAAGTCCTGGAAGAAGGTTGGATGGTCCGTATTAAAGGATCGAATGAGCTAAGGAAAATGCAGGCAGGGGATGTCGCTGTTCTCTGTCGTTCCAATTATTCCTGTCAGGTTCTCGCTGAGGCTTTCTCCAATGAAGGGATTAAGGCTTCAGTCTCAAGATCAGGCTTGCTCGAAACGGCTGAAGCTAAACTTGTGCTTGCCTGCCTCAGATTTATCCTCAATAAATATGATGCTCTGGCTGTCGCTGAAATTTTGTTACTTGCTGCTGAACATAAAATCGAAGATGTAATTGTCAGCCGTCTGGATTTTCTGGATCCTGAAAAAGTTAATGCTGAAAATAAAGATCGATGGGGGCAGCATGTCCCTTATATTCAGAAGTTAAGTGAGATCAGACGAAAATGTAAAGAACTCTCTTCCGGCGAAATTCTAAATTGCCTTATTGAAAAACTGGATGTCAGAAGAACTGTCGCGGCTTGGTCAAATAATGAGCAAAGATTGGATAATATAGATGCACTCAGAAAATTGGCTTCAGATTATCAGGATACTTGTATTCGCCTGAATTCTGCTTCTACCTTAGGAGGTTTTTTGCAGTGGCTGGATGATCTGGCTGCAGATGGTAATGACGAACAAGGCAAAGGTGCAGGGGCAAATGCTGTTAATGTGTTGACTTATCATAAAAGTAAAGGCCTTGAATGGCCTTTTGTGGTTTGTCATAACCTGGACAATGATCTTAAAGATAATATTTGGGGTGTTAGAATTGTACGGACTTTACCAAATATCGATATAAGCAAGCCTCTCGCAAACCGCCTGCTTTGTTATTGGGTTAATCCTTATTCCGATCAGGTGAAGGGGACGGACCTTATGGAGGCTGTTGGGAATACAGAAGCAGGAACTTCTGTTAAAAAAAATTCACTCGATGAAGAAATTCGCCTGCTCTATGTTGGACTAACAAGGGCAAGGGATTATCTGGTTTTTCCTTCTCTGCCCAAGAAGCCGGTGAAATGGCTTAACAGGGTTTTTCATCATGGGGAAGAGACTGTCCCGGTCCTTGATGTTGGTAAACCTGAGTTGCCCTGGATGTGGTCAGAAAAAGAAATTATGATTCAGACTAATTTGTATAACTTTGAAAGAAATATGCCTGCAAAGGAGTCTGTTGAAGAGGCTGTTGATTATCTGAAACCACACGCAGGAGAGCAAAATTATAAGGCTGCCTTTGTTGATTCTGTCGTTTCTCTGTTTCCTGCCCTGAACTTCAGTTTTGAGGGGCAGGAATCTTTCTGTAAACCCTTTTGTCTGACTGCCGGTGAGGAGCTCAGGGATGCTACTCTCAGGCTACTTTTAAATACTTATATTCTGGCTGATAATCCAACAGGTCTTGGCTCCGGAATCCGTTCTGATATGGCCCGGAATTTATTGGCAAAAAATAATGTTTCTGCTCAGATTACAGCTGCTGACCTTATGGCTTTTTCTGCTCGTTTTTATGAATGGATATATAATAAATATAAGGTTCTTGAAATTTTTAAATATAAGTCCTTTCGGTATGTTTCCGATGTGTTCGGACAGTTGGAGTCTTCGGTCGATTTTGTTGTTCTAACCGAGGATAAGAGGCTGATTTTGTTAAATTTTTTGGTGCAGGACGTCCTTCCGGTAGCTAAATATAAGAGTAAGTTTAAGGAAATTGTCTGTCTGCATGAAGCAGCAGCTAAGGCGCTGCAAGAGGAGTTTGGTGTTGGTGGTGTTGATTTTATGCTTGTTCAGTCTCTTGAAGGGATTCTTGCTGGTATAATAGTCAAAAAATTGCCTCTTCAGTCGTCTTTGTTCTGATCTCTGTACGATTTATCTCCTTTTTATGTTATAATTACAACATATTGATAATATTTTTAGTTATCAAAATATATAGACAAAAATGCCTGAAAAAACAAAGGTTATCCACTTTTATGAGCATTACGCACAAATTGCCTGTGGATAAGTCGGTTTAGTATACTATTTGTTAACATTACGTGTGTTTTTAGTTAACAATCCACAATTTGCTATTTTTTTTTGACATTTTTTCCGAAACGGACATCTTGTCGTTATCTCAAAATAGTTACATTTCCTTTTTTTAGTATTTTTTCACCGTTAAACGGACAGCTGAAAACTACAAAATAACCATAAACATCGGGTGCTAAGGGCTTTTGCTTGAATTGCCCATCCCAGCCTTTTTGCATGTCATTGCTCTCGAAAATCAATTGTCCCCATCTGTTGTAAATTTGAAAAACCTCAATATTCTGTACAATTCCACTTCGAACATACAAAATGTCATTATGCCCGTCATTGTCGGGAGAAAAAGCATTTGGAATAAAGATGCTTTCCGGTGTGCAGATGTTTTGAATCTGTACGATAATAGAGTCGCTGACACTACAGCCGAATGTGTTGGTGATTGTTACATAAAAAACCTCGTTGCCCATCACGGTCCAGTTTGGGTCAGGACAGTTGCTGCAGGATAGTTCTGAGTCGGGAGACCAGGAGAAATTATTAATCTGATTTGAGTAGGTGTTCAGCGTTATTTCGCTGCCTGTTGTTGACAGTATAACGCTGTCTGTATTGACCACAGGGTAACTGTATACCGTAACGTTCACAAGGCTGCTGTCAATGCCGCAAAAGTTGCCCCCGGTAACTATATATTGTCCGCTGTTGCCGGCACTTACGTAGGGGTTGCTGATGTTACTGTTACTTAGGTTTGTTGTAGGTGTCCACAAGTATCCTGTGCTGCTGCCAAAGGCAGATAATTGTCCTGAATCTCCCTCGCAATAGCTGACACCTGTTGCATTTATTTGTGGAGGAGGAAGGACTGTAATGTTGATACTGTCAGAAATATTGCAGAGGCCATCTTTTACTTGTACTATATATATAGTGTCAACGGAAGGATAGGCATAGGGGCTTGGTGTTGTATCTGAACTAAGGGCGTAATCAGGTAGCCACTCAACAGATAAGCCCTGATTGCCACTAACGTTTAGCTGAAGGCTGTCACCCTGGCAAATGGTGTCTGAATTGTATGCCTGAAGTGCTCGCAAATCCACTACATTTATAGTCGTTGTGTCTGCCACAGGGCAATTGAAAATGTTTAAATATTGTACAGATATTTCACTTGAATCGTACGGTGAAATTGAGGTTTGAAGACAAGAGTAACAGGAAAGTGAATCTCCTGCCCAGGTCGGATTTGTGGCATTTGTGAGTGAAATTGTAATTGAGTCTCCAAAACAGATTAAATAATCAGGCAAACTGTCAAAGCTTGTACTGAGTATGCTAACCATTGTGCTGATGCTGTCTGCGCAATGGTTGCTGTCTCTTACTTCTACTGTGTAGATTGAATTTAGATAGGGAACAGCCGTAGGGTTGTATATACTGCTGTCTGAAAGATTGGAACCCTCAAGCCAACTGTAAATTTGCCCTCCTGAGGCAATTAATTGTATTGTATCTCCATAGCAAATTGTACTGTCTGCTGATATTTGTGCTGTTGGTGGAGGTAGTCCGTGTATGGTTTTTGTAATTGTGTCTTTGCAGCCAAAGGTGTTCGTAGATATTAATTGTATGTCATAAGTATCTGTTTGAGTATACCAGGAAGAACTATCAGGGCTTATGGCTGTCTGTCCGTTTCCGAAATCCCAATGCCAGGCAATAATACTACCTTCTTCAGTTGTCGATGAGTCTGAAAAGTGGGCAATAACTGGTAGGCAGCTATCGGATAAAATTAACCCGAATGCAGCTTCAGGCAGTGGCTTGATCTGAAGAAAATGGCTCTTTAGCAGAGTGTCTGAACAACCGTCTTCCCATATAATAAGTCGTACATCATAATTGCCGGTGTCCGGGTAATAAATTGACGGTGCCAAAAGACCTGAACTGTCAGGAAATCCGCCTTCAAAGTACCATTCGGCAGTCATTGTGCCGTTAATAACAGTAATTATCTGATATTGTACAGAATCATTCTTGCAGGACAAGCTGTCTGAAATGAAATCTGCTAAAGGTGGGCCGTGAATATGTATAGTGTCCTGTTCTATTGGTATCTGACATCCCATTCCATCATCTATTATCAATACAGGTACAAAAGACCCTTCTGTTGTATAGGTGTAGTAGGTGGTATCTGTAGTGGTATTTGTTATATTGCTCTGAAAATCACCATTTCCAAATAGCCATGTATAAGTGGCTACGTTATTGCCGTATCCAATGAACTCTGCTGTATATGGGGCACAGTTGTTTGCCGGAGGCATATCGAAATTTCCTGTGGGTCCTGAAATTTGTATCATCTGTTCTATTGTATCAATTCCTGAACAGCCGGGAATTGCAATTACTTCCAGAATTACATCATAAAACCCAGGAGTAGAATATACATGGGTGGGATTCTCTAAGCCGGATACAGAACCATCTCCGAAAGACCAGTTCCATTGTGTTCCGCTTAAGGACAGATTATTGAAATTGACCTCAAGTGGTGGACAAGTGGTATAAAATGTATCTGCAGTGAACAAGGAGGAAGGGTCGTGTACTTCCAGCCAGTCGGGCTTACATAAACTTGTAATACAACCTATCGAATCAATTACATGAAGGCAAATGTCATAAACACCCGCATTTGCATAAGTATGTGTTGTTGTTATATTTTGTAATGTATCAAAGCTGCCATCTCCATAGTCCCAGATATAGTTGAATGGTTCAAATGCATTCGCATTTATAGGTGAACCAACTATTGCTGTTGCCGCAAAGGAGTTGTCAATGCAAATGTCCCTCGCTGAATTGAAATTCATGAATATACCCCCTACGTTTACTTGTTCTGTAAGGTCAAAAATACAACCCAGGTCATTGGTTAATGTTAAAGGCATTTGTTGTGGACCCGGAAACAGATACATATTGCTTGTTGTCTCGGTGGTGCTGCCGGTCCCCCATTGCCAGCTTATAATTGGTGAAATGATGCCGGCAGACGAATCCGTAAAAGTTACTGTAGCAGGCCGGCAGGCTGGAATTGGGCTTTGAATTATATTGGTATCTATCCCCGGAAGATATATAAATTTTGTCAGACTGTCCTGGCAACCGTTTATGTCAAATGTATATAGTGTAACCGGATAAATTCCAGCAGTCTTATAGTATATTGAACGATTGAAAGCATACCTTGTTGCGGTGTCTGAACCGGGGGTGTACCAATACCATGAAATCCCTCCGGACGATAGATTGTTAGTTGAAATTACTGCCGGTACACAAACCGTGTCAGGAATTGTGAAGTCCGAAACGGGTTTTGATAATGTGATATTTAATCGAAAAGTATCAGGGCAGTTTGTACTGTCATTATATACAGTCAGTTTGACGGAGTAGGTGCCGGTGTCCGGATAGATATAATACGGGTCCTTTAATGTAGATGTATCTGTAGTGGTGGTGGTGTCTCCAAAATCCCACTGCCACTGATGTGCTCCTGTCGATGCATCAAAAAATGATACATTGAGTGAGTCACAAATGATTTCGGATCTAAACAATGCAATAGGAGGAAGGATGTAGAAACTGTCCAATTGTATCTGTGATGCGCACCCCCTGAAAAATGCGGTTACAAAACCACTTATATAGCCCGTGTCCTGAAAACTGTGATGAACAGACTGACCGTTTAATGCGGTCGTGTCTGAAAATTCCCAATACCATTGTTCTATGAAGGAACTGCCGAAGCCCTCAAAGCTTATTCCGGTAATACGGCATACATTATTGGTGTCTGTGGTTATTGAATCTATTTCAGGAAGTATCCCTATCAGAATAGTTCGGTTTGCTGTATCTGTGCATCCAATATTGTCAGTTATGATTACCTGTGAATTATAAGACCCCGAATCGGGATAAAAAACATTTGCAATGAATCCGTTAGTCGATACCAAGTTGTCTGCGGTCCACTGCCAGTCTATAGCTTGAAATGCTGAGGAAATGTTTAAAGAATTGGCTGTCAATGCAAAAGTGTCAGGTGCACAGATCGACAGGGGACTTAGAATACTAGCCGATAAATCAGATATGTAGACCATCTGAGTGTCTGATGATATACAGCCGAATGAATTTGTAACTGTCAGAATGAATGGAAATTCTCCCGGCAGATAGTTTAATGAATCTTCAGGTTGATAACTTGTATAGCTATGAGATGGCTGAAATAACGTGGAAGTATTTCCGTCTCCAAAGTTCCAGCTGTTTGAACTTTGTCCGGTGCTAAGATTCGTTATTACAGGCGTGAAAGGCAGTGAACAACTTGTGTTGTCATCTAGTGTGAAATTTGCAACAGGAACATCCGAAACGGTTATACAGGACGACAGTGTGGCTGTGGCAGAACAATAGCCATTAAATACGGTCAGCGTAGGCGTAAAACACCCTGAACTTAAATAGGTCTTACTAATGTTTTGTCCATTCTGAAAAGTATTGTCCTCAAAATACCAGGTATAGGTTGCACCCGGGGTATTGCTGCTGCCATTGAAATTAACAGTAGATGGCAGCCCGCATTGATTAAGAGGGATGTTGGGGATTATAGAGGCTGTAACAGCAGGAACAATTGTTATCAGGTTGCTGATTAATGCAGAGTTCGTACATCCGTTACTATCTGTCACTATCAGTGTTACGTCAAAAGTCCCGTTCGTGGTATAGTTGTGGACAGGGTTTTGATTCAGGGTGTCGATGTTGCCGTCGCCGAAATCCCAACGCCATTTTGTAAGTGGTGCATCACCAAGTATGCTCAGGTCACTGAAGTTTATAGTCTGAGGGTTGCAGCCACCGGAAATATCATTGCTGAAGTTGGCCAAAGGGGAACTGTAAGCTGTAAGGAAATTGTTTATGCATAATGAATCCTGATTTCCAAGTCCGTCGGTTACTTTTAAACATAGGTCATAGCTGCCGGCAATGTTCAGAAATAAGCCGGGATTTTCCAGGGTGGAAAATACACTGCCATTAACCCGCCACTCCCATTGTGTTATTGTCGAAAGGGAAGAAAAGGAACTGTCACTCAATTGTACTACTCCGGGGGCACAGATTTCTGTGAAATCTACACCAAAGGATGTTGATACCTGTGTATTGCCAATATATGTAAATTGACAAATAAGTAGGACTAGGAGGATTCTGCGCATTCCTTTCTTTTGTTTATTGTATAACGTATCAGCCTTGTATTATGTCTGCCGGAAATTTGTAATAAATATAGTAAGGGTAAAATTAATCTTTTTATTAAAAATATAATTTTTTTTTAATTTCTTTCAATTGCACGTGTTGTAGAATGCTGTTTTTTAATTCTTGAAAAGACAAAATACCCTTATTAAGATTGGGTTTTGGTGCAAAATGTAGGTCATGCAATAAAAAAGTTATTGCATGATATAGTTTGTTTGTTTTTAGGAATTCTTTGTTTTAAGAATTGAAATTTATTCCTCTAATAATTCTTGTAATATAGAATGGCATCATTGCCCATCTGTGCCATTTTGCTAATGAAAAAACGCAAATCCTGTATCTGCTGATCGCTCATTCGTTCTGCGGTATAATGAGGTGGATTTGTCTTATTGCCTTTGCTGCCGGGACTGTAGCGAATGGCGTCGTACATAGTGTGAAGAGAACCGTCGTCAAAGTGTTTTTTTAATAACTCAAAGGATTTTTCACTACTGTCTAAATGCAGATTTGTATACTTGTTGTTCGCATGACAATGCAAACAGCTATGTTTGTATACACGCATGCCGTTATTGAAGTTGTTGATGACAGGAGAGGTCTTTTTACGCTTTTCAACCGCTAAGGGGGTTACTAGTGTTGCAGGATAAACAGCAGGGTAAAAGCTTTCAATGATTTCTATTGCTTCAATGTTGTTTACTTTTTTGTTTACTGCTTCCTGTACTACGGCTACCAAAGAGTCCGGCATCTGTAAATCGCCGATTTTTAGTTCGAGGCTCCATAAATAAGACAGTATGGATTCTATCTCCCAGGCATACAGGATACGACCTTTTCCATAAACCATGTTACAGGCTTGTATAGCCTTTCTGATGTCGTGATGTCCAGCTTGTATAGCCAATTTGTTTTTATTAGCAAAGAGTTCCTGATAGTCATTATTGAAAAACGCAAAGCGGTTAACCATTCCGTAAAAAGGGGTGCCGGGTAAAAAAGGTATGTTCAGACTGTCGGCATATTCAAGACGTTTCTGTGGGTCTGTAGTAGAGGGTAACGTATGTTCAGGTTCTGTAGTATGGCAAGCTATACAGGTAAGTTTGTGACTCGTAGGATGTGTTTTTTTTCCTTTGAAATCGACCGTAACCCCCCTTCGTACAAGTTGCCTGCCTTTGCTTGCGTCAGAATTACGCCCTTTGTCTATAGAATTTATGTTTACTTTGCCCAGAGAAGTAAGTACATCCCATACCTTTGTATCAGGATTTATGACAATATCTTCTGAAAATTCAGGGCTTTGTATTGTAGCAAGATTAGGGAGTATAATAATGAGTGTTAAAAGAAGGCTAGTTGCTTTGATTATTTTTGACATCTTGTAATTATTTGAAAACATGCTTCGTTTGAAATTGTTCTTAATATTTTTTAAAAATAAAACAATTTTAGTGCCGTAGCAAGACTATCAACTTTTTTATATCTTTATTTTTTATTTACTTTTTGATAAATCTTTACCTTCAGACATGTTTTCAATGTAAATTCTCAAATCATCCAATTGGTCTTCAGATAGTTTTTCGGTAGGGTACAAAGGCATATAGGCACGTTTTCCGGCTAGTGGCCAGGTGCCATGACGGGTTATTTTATGAATAGATCCCATTCCTCCGGCTTTAGTTCTTGTCATCAGGTTATTAAAAGAATACCTGCTTTTGTCAAGACTGAAAAAAGAATACCGTTTGTTTTTGTGACAATGTAAACAACTTCTTTCGTATATTTTTTTTCCATTTTGAAATCTCTCTTTGTTCTCCATGACAGAGGATTCCATTTTTTCAAAAGCTTTGTCTTCTGCAAAATGAGCAGGGCTTTTAGATAAAAAACGGGCTTCTATTAATTGTATTGCCTCTGATTGTTTGCTTTTCTGATTGATGGATTCTTCTATTTTGTTCCTGTCATTGTCGGAAAGGCTTAAATCCTTAAGCCGGAGTCCCAATGTCCAGTAATAGGCTATCACAGATTCTATTTCCCAGTCGTCAAGTTCTCTTCCCTGTGCACACTGAGTTGCACAAAGTTGAATGGCTTTTCTTAAATCAGTATTTGATGCTTTGATGATGGGTATATGACCATACTTTTTTTGGTAATCATCATTATAATAAGTTACACGGTTGATGATACCATAAAAGGAAGACCCCTGTAAAAAGGGCAGGTTATGGTCCTCTGCGTAATCCAGTCTGTTTTGAGCAGAAATATCAGACAAATCAGAAAATTCCTTTTCGGTATTATGACAAGCAGTACATTTGAAATAAGGACTTTGATTGCCTGTGCTGCCTTTGCCATTTTGTTTCGATGAAGAACCGGTATGTATAATATCTTTTCCTTTTTCAGCAGATACACCTTCAATTTCTGAGTTGACCTGGTTGATTTTTATTTTTCCAAGTTTTTCGTAAATATCCCATACACTGTCTTCGTCAGACAATTGTATCTTTTCCTGATTATTTGCTATCTGTTCTTTTATTCCAAATCCCGCCAGAATGAAAAACAGTAGGAGAAAGACAGGAACCATCGTTTTTTTTAATGATAAAATCATAAGTTAACGGTTTTTAATGCTTCAGTGTTTTTAACAATTACATTCTGAATGCCCTTGATATGGTAAAGCCAATTCTGAATTGTCCTTCTGCCCAGTTAAGACTTGTGTAAGGGATGTAATCAGTAGGTTCTATGCCTGCAGAATTTGTAAGGTTTATCTGAAAAATGTGCCCTCCTGTATCAAATTCAAATCCAATCCCCAAAGGTATTCTGTGTCCGTTTTCCGCTGTCCATCGTGCCCCGTCAAAAGGTAAATTGGCATCGAGTAGAATACCCATTACCTTGGTTACCTGAATTCTTGCACAGAGACTTACGGAGCCCAATGCATTGTGGTCGTTGAATTCAACCAGGTTTCTCCAGACTAATGTGGGGGAAACCTGTAAGGAAAATGCATTTCCGAATTTACGGGCCATATGTAATTGCAGGGAATAAACCATGCGATGTGCAAAGCCTCCCGGGAATGAAGAAAGGGCCTGTGTATTGGTAGATTGCCACATAGTTGAAACGGCTATAGAACCTGCCACCGCCATAGAAATTGGCATTTTACTGTCTTTAGTTTGAGAAAGTAATTTGTATTTTGCATTGAGAATCATGTTCGATTTCAAAGGTCCGGCTCCTTTAGTTCTGTGAATCCCCATCATGAAATTATTGGTAATTCCGTACTCGACACCAAATGCTACATCTGCAGCAGTTTCGAAGCCAAAAAATGTAGTCCATGCATTTTCGAAACTACCCTGATTGATAAAGTCCCCGAATCGGTGGGTAATCCGAACATCCATTACGCCTTTCTGAAGGGTTTCTATACTATAGGTGTTTATGACCCTTGTATCTTTAAAGGTCTGAAATACGTATTCCTTCTGTGGTTTGTCTTGTCCGTAAATATTATTGGTGAAAATAATATTTACAGTGGCAATTATTGTAAGTATTAAAAATTGATGTCTCATGAAAAGTTTGTTTTGCTGTAAATTTATTCAATAATAATACCGGACCCTGTTATGCTGTACAGGTTAGTTTTCCAAAAATCCAGATTCCTTCCAACACCTTATAGAGTCTACCGCACCTGTACTTATGTTGCCGGAAGGAGGCATATTATTGTCAATCACTACGCGCTGATATATTGTGTTCATTCGTGCAGCATTTAGCGAGCTATAGGTACCAAAGTCACTTTCCGAATTTCCGTCATGACATCCTGAAAGCTCACAGTTCATATTAAGGATTTCTTCTATGTGTGCATTGTAGGTGATGCTCGTTGTATTGCACAAGGTTGGTTCAGGAAGTTTATCGGTACAGGAATAGAAATGTGTTGCAGAAAGAACCAAAAATGCTGCAATAAAAAAATTAAAGAATTTCATAGTAAATAATTAATGTTATGAAGACACTGAAAATCTAAACTAAAATTACTATTTTTGCGGTGTTATCACAGGAAAGTTTTGTGGTAAAAAGTGCAATACAATTAAAAAAAACATTTCACTTAAGGTATTTTGTTTTTTTTGTCCATCTTAATTAAAGATAAAAAAATATCTTAAACATTCATAAAAAACATAAGTTATGTATCCGGAACATTTAACCATGCCAATGGAAAAAGATTTGACTGATTATGGCTTTCAGGGACTTAAGTCGTCTGAAGAGGTATCAGAAGTTTTAAATAAAAAAGAAGGGACCGTTCTTGTTGTCGTAAATTCTGTCTGTGGTTGTGCTGCAGGGAATTGTCGTCCAGGAGTAAAAATGGCTTCTCAGAATGATAAACTTCCAGATGTCCTTGCCACTGTTTTTGCTGGTGTCGACAAAGAGGCCGTAAACAAAGCCAGGGACTTTATGTTGCCTTATCCTCCTTCTTCTCCTTCTATTGCTTTATTCAAGGATGGAAATTTGGTGCACTTTTTGGAACGTCATCATATTGAAGGCAACACGGCCGATGCCATTGCTGCAAATCTGAAGATGGCTTTTGATAAGTTTTGCTGATTGTTTTTTTCTTATTTTTTATTGCCTTGTAATTTCTGAGCAACTGCTCACGGATGTTAGGGTCTAATCAAATTTTTGTGAAATCATTTTTCTTTGCCCTTTTTGTTGCTTTACTTTTTGTTTTAGAGGCTGCCGCACTTACAGGTAGGTACCGATGTATGTTAAGAGACGAACCTTCTACAACTATTACCATTGGCTGGGAACAAAAAACAGGAACCAATCCATTGGTTTATTACAGCACAACTGATTACGGTCAGGATGTAGGTCGGTATACCCAAAATGCTTATCCCAACCGAACGGTTCATGCCAAAGGAATGCACAATCATTTTGCGCGCTTGTCTAAGTTGCGGCCTAATACTGTTTATTATTTTGTGATAAAGGATTCTGATGCAACAAGCAGACGGTTTTCATTCAGAACGCTTCCCGATGAACATCAGTCCCGTTTGTCAGTAATTGGTGGAGGTGATTCAAGAAATCACAAAATTGCCAGACAAAATGCCAATAAAATGGTCGCACGCTGCAGACCTCATTTTGTTCTTTTTGCCGGAGATATGACCGGTGGCGATACAAGCCGGGAATGGCAGGAATGGCTCGATGACTGGCAGCTTACTATTGGGAAAGACGGTAGAATGACTGCGGTGATTGCAGCAAGAGGTAATCACGAAAGATCGGATGTGTCTATTGTCGATATGTTTGATGTACCGCATCCTACTGTCTATTACGGGCTCACTTTCGCCAGGGGGTTGATGAGGATTTATACATTGAATTCTATGCAGTCAAGCAATTCTTCTCAACTCGCGTGGTTAGGGAAGGATTTAAAAGAAAGTCAAACTATTGCTTGGAGAATAGCGCAGTACCACCACCCGATAAGACCACACACCCGAAGGAAATATGAACAGGAATATATGAGATTGCATTGGGCACCTCTTTTTTTTAAATATAAAATGCAGTTGGCTATGGAATGTGATTCTCATATGTCAAAAATTACCTGGCCTGTGAGGGCTACAAGTGATAAAACTGAAATTGGATATGATGAAGGGTTTGTTCAGGATCCTGAAGGCACTGTCTTTGTTGGTGAAGGAGGATGGGGAGCCCCGCTCAGGGTGGCGGATGATGCTAAAAAATGGACACGTGCTATAGGTTCCTTCAATCAGGTGAAATGGTTTTTTGTAGATCTTAATAAGTTGGAAGTAAGGACGATTAAAACCGAAAATGTTAATGAGGTAAGCCATCTTTCAGATATCAAACGCTTTTATATGCCCGAGAAAATTGACCTTTGGAAAATCGACGGGGCCGATAAAATTACCATCTTTAATAAAAGAACAAATGAGTTTGTGCCCAGAAAAGCACAGATTCTGATGGAGATTTCTTCGGTGTCTGCTCAGTATCTCAATGATAATGTCTTCCTGCAATGGAAATCTCTTTATGAAATTTCAAGAGTGAAGTTCAAAATTCAGGTCTCTACGAATAAAATTTTCTGGAAAACAGTCGATATTATTCCAGGACAAGGTCCCTCGGCGAATAAACAACAGGTTTATAAATACATTGATAAATCTTCACAAAGAGGGGGTAAGTATTTTTACAGAATAGCGGCTATCGACCGAACCGGAAAAGAGTATGTTCAGGATTTTGTAGAAATTCGTACTCTTGGGTCTGATAATATGGAAACAATTCTTGGTTCTGTTCACTCAGGTCAGTTGCAGGTGCCTGTTACTATTCCTTTTCAGACCAAAGTGGTACTCGAACTTTTTGATGTGAAACGTAAACAGGTTTTTGTCAGGGAATTTGACGCTAAAACCGGTTATCAGAAACTCCTTCTCAATATTCGACACCTTATCGAAGGACATTACCTCCTCGAAATTAGCTATGATGGTAAACTGATTAAAAAAGCGGTTAAGATCAGTAGCTGATATTTTTAATTGTAATTCAGATTATTTTAATATGAAAATCGGACAATTTACCTTAGTTTTATTTCTGATAGCTAACCTTATGTCATGTTCTGATGATTCTCGAAATAAGACAAATGATTCAGGAGATGATTTAATGAACAGAGCAATTGTACCCGATTCCACTGTGCCGAAGATTCCCGATTCTCTGATTCAGTTCGATGAGGACATTTCTGCTGAAAAACGCAAGGAAATTATGGACAAAATATCTAAAAAATACCTGATGGGTAAGTTTGACCCGGCCAAAGACGAACGATTTACTGCAATCCCAGCTCCTTATGCTCAAAAAGATATGTTTATGCGTAAGGAAGCGCTAGAAAGTTTTAAAAAAATGCATGATGCTGCCAAAAAGGAGGGCATTACTTATGTCATCAGGTCGGCAACCCGTCCTTTTAATGCTCAGAAATCTATATGGGAAGCCAAATGGAACGGCAAAAGAAAGGTAGATGGTAAGTTTTTACCAAAGGAGGTTAAAGATCCGAGAGGTCGTGCTGTGAAAATTCTCAGATGGAGTTCCATGCCTTCCACTTCCAGGCACCACTGGGGAACAGATATAGATATCAACAGCACAGAACCGGAATATTTCGAGTCGGGGAAAGGATTGAAAGAATATGAATGGCTGGTAGAACATGCCCACGAATTTGGTTTCTGTCAGGTTTACTCGGAAATGGGGGAGGACAGGCCCTATGGTTATCAGGAAGAAAAATGGCATTGGTCGTATCTGCCTGTCTCAAAAGCGCTGACTGATGCTTATGCCAAAAAAATTACAGACCTGGATATCGAGGGCTTTATGGGATCGGAATCTGCTCCTATGATCGAAGTGGTCAAAAAGTATGTACTTGGTATTAATCCGCAGTGTTTGTGAGGTAAGGCTACGGGAAAAGGCTTCATTATACAGGAGCAACATAAATCAACCCGGTTTTCAGGGGTAGGTTTATCCTGCATAAATTCAATCAATCAAATTCATACATCAAATAATCCAAAAATCAGCGTCAGCGATGTGGAGTAGTGTGGTCTTAGACCACAGACCGCAGCCGCTTTTTTAAGCTGCTGTGGGCCGAACGAATAGTGAGCTGCGTAACGTAGCGCCCGGACGCCCCACAAAGAATGTAGCAGGCTGATTGCAGAAAGCAGTGAGTGAAATTTGCTTTACGATTTTTTATATGAATTGTCAATTTTTATCTTGTCTCTTACCAATAATTACTTTTTCTGAAATAATTTTTCAAAATCCAGCAGGGCAAAACGATAATTGCTGAAATACCGGTCCTGAAGACAAATGAAAAGCTGTGGAGTTCTTAGCTGATAACTTAGCTGAGGACAAACCAACTCCACCTGATTCTGATAATTATAGAATTTTCTGTTCTCTATATTGCCGGTTGAATCTATCCGGGCTATAGTTGCATATCCGTCGGAGTACAGGCCCCGGTTGTATAAAAAATAAATATTATTATTTGATGTGTACATATAGTGCGATAAAAAGACTTTTTGATTCCTTGGCTGATTCCCATGCTTGAATAAGTGCTTTGCCCAGGTGATTTCGCCTTCAGAACTGAAACGGATAGCAACAATGTCATTGCTTCTGTAATTATAGCTGGTGTTTGGTTGTTGTTCAGCAGACATAACAATTCCTCCGTCCTGCATCAGGCGCCAGTGTTTAAGTTTGTAGGAACGGGCTTCCGATTTGGATCTTACCTTTTTTTTGTTCAGTAATTTAGAAATTAATTCCGGACTTAATTCATGTTGTTTTTTAACAAGAACTTTGGACCTGTCTTTGTTTATTTTGATAAAAAATACTCCTTTTTGCTGATAATACTTTTGCTTTGAATAAAATCCAAACCACAAAATATTTCCTTTCGTGTCAAAGGTGAAATTTATCTGATTGAAAAAATATTCACCCAGGTTTGGTTTGAATAATGAAAAGTTGTTTTTCTCCTTGCCTACAAAAAATAAAGTGGGGTCTGCAGTCACATTTCGGGAGTTATAGCTACGGTGATTTCTGAATATATCAGATAGAATAGCCACTTCTCCTCTGTTGTTGATACGTAACTTTTTTATGGATACCTTTCTTTTTGCCCCGCCGTCAGGAGATAAATTCACTGTGCGCGACCATAATTTATTAAAGGAACTGTCAAATACCCTGAGTCTTATTTTGTTAGTAAGACCCTTCACGTCATCTATATCCCCTTCTTCCTCAAAGTCATATACCAATACTTTGCTATAATCAGGTGAGATTGCAAAATTACCTCTGTAGTAGTTCGAGGTCATCCTGAATGGCTTTATCAATTCAATTGAATCTCCCGATAATGCAAAACTATCTGATGTTATCTGCTTGGCGTATAAACTAACTTTATCATGAGTGTTTTCCCTCTTGTTTTTAATATAGCTGAAGTATAACAGATACATCTTTTTTGCAATATTTACTACCCCTATATATTTTCTGTGTTTTTTGGTAACTATATATGTTTTTTTGAATTGAAGGTTCAGGTCATAATGTTCAAGTTCTGCATAGGTGAGTTGTTTGTTGAACCTCAAAGCATAATACCCTGTTGAATCGTAGTTTAGTAACGTATGGGTCTTGTTTGTCTTTCCCCGGTCTTTTATTTTGCTTTTTTGTATATAATCCTGTGAGAATATATCTGAAGTGCAATAGCCTAAAAGTAGTATAATCAGGAGTAGATGCTTAGTCATATGATTTTTTTTACCGGAAGCCTTTTTGGCAGTATAATGAAAAGTCTCTGAAGAAGCATTTTTTTCTCTAGACTTTTTTCGACTCATATTATTCAAAAGCAATAAATATGCCTGCTAATGTATTTAGGGTTTTGTTAACTTTAATGAAATATATGATTTATTAATAAATATAATAATAACTGACCTTGCTAAGAAAAAAAAAACCATAAAACACTCGTTTTGGTCTGTTTTATCTTTTTTTCTTGCTTTTGGAAGTTGAATTTTGCTGTTTTGTCGATTTCTTGCTTTACTCAATCATAAATTGATTTATCTTAGACTTTTAAGATGAATTGAATAAATATTTTGTTTTTTAAATTGATTTTAAGTATTTATGACATTAGCAGAAAATATCGAACTGGCATTTAATGCTATTTGGTCTAATCTGCTAAGGGCAGTACTGACTTTGCTCATTATTGCCTTTGGAATTATGGCACTTGTTGGTATCCTTACTTCTATTGATGCAATTAAAAGTTCAATGGCGGATAATTTGGCAAGTATGGGAACAAATACTTTCAATGTTATACGGAAAGGCACAGGTCTCGGTGGTGGCCGACATGGCAGAAGAAGAAAAGTAGGAGATAAAATTACATTTAAACAGGCAGCAGCCTTTAAAAACATGTATAATTATCCGGCTATGGTTTCTATGTCAGCCTTAGGTGCTACCTCAGCCGTTGTGAAGCATCTAAATGTTGAAACCGACCCTACTACTGTTGTATATGGCGCAGATGAAAATTACCTGGATGTAGCAGGTTATGGTCTTGAGGCAGGCAGAAATATTACAGCCCTTGAGTCTGAAAATGGAAGAAATATCGTGTTAATTGGTTCTGATGTCGTTAAGAAACTCTTTCCGGGGTTCTCTGTGCAGAATATTCCTGGTAAACATGTTTCAGTGAGGAATATTCAGTTTCTTATTGTAGGAGTTCTTAAAGAAAAAGGCTCAAGCATGACCTTCAGTGGCGATAAAATGATTGTTGTCCCCCTGCAAACTTTACGTAAATATTTTGGTTCCCAAACAAATTCCTTCAATCTCTCTGTAAAAGTTAATGATGCCCTGAGTATCAATCCGGCTATGTCAGAAGCAGAAGGGGTTTTCAGAAGGGTGCGTAAAATTAAGGTTAATGAAGCATCGGATTTTGAAATGGAAAAAAGCGATGGCCTTATTACTTTGATTGTGGATAATACCGCCACTTTGCAAATGGCGGCTGTTTTTATCGGTCTTATTACTCTTTTGGGCGCAGCTATAGGCCTTATGAATATTATGTTGGTCTCTGTAACTGAAAGAACGAGGGAAATAGGGATTTCTAAATCTTTGGGAGCTACCCGGAAAATAATTCTTGTGCAGTTTCTTGTAGAAGCTGTTGTTATTTGTCAGATCGGAGGGCTTGTAGGTATCTTGTTTGGTATTCTGGCAGGTAATTGGGTGACATTTATGGTCGGAGGTGCCTTTGTTGTACCCTGGGGTTGGATTGCCCTAGGTTTTACTCTCTGTTTTGTTGTGGGTATATTGTCTGGAATTTATCCTGCATTGAAGGCTTCAAAATTAGATCCTATTGAGGCTTTAAGATATGAATAAGTATGGTTTTATATTTTAAATCAGGTTTCAATTTATATTGAAAGATTTGAAACAAAGTACAACAAATAGAAGTATATAACTGTATATTTCTTTTTTTTCTTTTATCTTTGAACATTATCTGTTGTATAGAGTTATACTTATGTACAAATGTTACTTCAATCCTTTTTGTATTTGAAAAATGATAAAGAAGAATTACTTTTTATGGATAAAGATTTAGGTGCTTCTTCCCGCAAAAAAGATCATATAGAACTTGCTTTTCAATCCAGAATCGCTAAAGATAATCTGGATGACAGATTTTATTATGAACCTTTGCTTGCTGCACACCCTTCACAAAATAAGGATGTTTCTTTTACCTTTCTTGATAAAATCATGAGAGCCCCTTTGTGGGTCTCTAGTATGACCGGTGGTACCGAGTTGGCCGGTGTTATTAATAAGAACTTAGCTAAAGCTGCCCATGATTTTGGATTTGGTATGGGGCTTGGTTCCTGTAGAAGCCTCCTTTTCAGTAATGAATATTTTGAAGATTTTAATGTGCGGGACATCATTGGTGACGACCTTCCTCTGTACGCTAATCTCGGAATAGCTCAGGTAGAGCAATTGTTTAAACAAAATAAACAGTTTCTTATTCCTGAACTCATAAAGAAACTCCGGACGGATGGTATGATTATTCACATCAATCCTTTTCAGGAATGGCTTCAGCCGGAGGGTGACAGATTTATCGATCCGCCATTAGTTACCCTGAATAAAGTGTTAGATTCCTATCCCGATATGAAGTTAATAGTTAAAGAGGTTGGTCATGGGATGGGGCCTGAAAGCCTGAAGGCATTATTTAAGTTACCTCTTTCTGCTGTTGAATTTGCTGCGAATGGAGGGACTAATTTTTCACGGCTGGAATTGCTTCGTTCGGATGAGGATAAGAGAGCTTACTATGCCGGTTTGGCCAATATAGGGCACTCTGCTATGCAAATGGTTCAGATGACAAATAATATAGTAGAAAGTCTTGGGGATAACTGTATTTGTAAGGAAATTATTGTCTCTGGCGGAATTTTAGACTTCCTTGATGGGTTTTATTTAATAAATAAACTATCTTCGTCTGCAATTTATGGTCAGGCTTCAGCTTTTCTGAAGTATGCCAGGCAAGATTACGACGCTTTGTATAAATTTGTTACTGCTCAGGTTGAAGGCTTGAGGCTGGCAAAAAATTTTTTAAAAGTCAGATAATCTTTGTTGAAATAAATTCTTGTATATTTTCGTTGTATTGAATCTTAGTTTGTAATCAGAATCATCAATTTTTTTTATTAAAATGAAAAAACCAAAAATTGTATCCGGGTTTTCTAAGTTGTCTAAACGTGGTAAAATGCGTTGGCTTGTTGAAAATTTCTTTTCTAATCCGGAAGAAGTAGCAAGGGAACTTAAAAGTTTTTGGTATGGAGATCCTCAGAAGCAAAAGATTTTTGACGAATTCAGCGAAAATACTGTTTCTAACTTTTACCTGCCATACGGGGTTTTGCCTAATCTGGAAATTAATGGCAAAATGTATTGTGTTCCTATGGTAATTGAAGAGTCATCTGTTGTAGCTGCTGCTTCAAGTGCCGCTAAATTCTGGCTTGGTAAAGGTGGATTTAATGCCAAAATTATCAACAATACCAAAATTGGTCAGATTCATTTTGAATGGAAAGGTGATTTTAATAAGTTGTTCGATATTTTTCCTGAAATAAAAAAATGTATTATTCAGGAAACCGAGCATATTACACATAACATGCGCAAAAGGGGCGGGGGGATTTCCGATATCGAACTGCTCGATATGTCTCATCTTGAAAAGGATTATTATCAGATTAAATTTTCTTTTAATACCTGTGATTCCATGGGGGCGAATTTTATTAATTCCGTCCTGGAAGAAGCGTCAAAGTCTCTGACTTCATTCATAAAAAGTCAGGAATATTTTTCTGAAAATGAAAGAAAGGTGACCATCATTATGGCTATCTTGTCTAATTATACTCCTGATTGCCTGGTCAGGACATGGGTGGAATGCCCAATTGAGGATTTAGGTGTTTTTGGTAACGGAAGCATGAATGCCCATGATTTTGCTGCTAAGTTTGTCAAAGCAATTAATATTGCTCATGTTGATACCCACAGGGCTACCACGCATAACAAAGGAATTTTTAATGGCATTGATGCAGTTGCCCTCGCTACGGGCAATGATTTCAGAGCCATAGAATCCTGTGGGCATACATACGCTGCCCGGGATGGTAAATACAGAAGCTTGTCTTATGCTGAAATAAAAGATGGGGTATTTCGTTTTTGGCTAGATATCCCACTATCTGTTGGGACAGTAGGTGGACTGACGTCTTTACATCCTCTGGCAAGAAGGTCTTTGGAGATGTTGGGAAAACCTTCTGCGGATGAACTGATGATGATCATTGCTGCTACAGGCCTCGCTCAAAATTTTGCTGCGGTCCGTTCTTTGGTTACTACCGGTATTCAGCAAGGACACATGAAAATGCATCTGATGAATATCCTTAATCACCTTGAAGCTACAGAAAAAGAAGCCATTCTTGTTTTGTCTCATTTTAAAGATAAATTAGTTTCCTTTACGGCAGTCAGAGACTTTCTTACTGTTTTAAGGTCTAAAAAATTGCCTGCCTGAATGGAAGTTGTTTTATTTTTTCTCACCTTCTTTTATCAGGTTTCTTCCTGATCTCGGATTTATAATCTGAAAATTTCTTCCTGCTACTTTTGACTTTCTGCCTAATTAGACTATATTTGGCTATATATGTTATTTTTTTAACCAGAAACCCTAAAAAATAATTTCCTCTATGGCTAAGAAACCTACAAAATGGTCCTTGCTTCTTGAAGATCTACCACACCCTTTCAGGAATAAATTTGTTGTGGTTACTGCTGTTTTTGTTCTTTGGATGTGCTTTTTTGATAGAAACAGTATACCCGATCAATATAGATTGCAGGCAACATTTCAGGAACTTCAAGAAAAAAAAGATTACTTTCTTAATGAAATTAATCAGACTGAAAAGGACGATCTGGAGTTGTTTACAAATGATAATACCCGTGAGAAATTTGTACGGGAACATTATTATATGAAAAAAGCAAACGAAGAAGTTTTTGTGATTGAAGAATAATTCTTTTTCTTCTTTCTTTTTTTTGCCCTCCTCTTTGATTTTAATGTTTATTAATCGAATTTATAACCACATAAAAATATAAAAATGTCTGTTTTAGTTAACAAGGATTCTAAAATAATTGTTCAGGGTTTTACTGGTAAAGAAGGTACCTTTCACGCAAGTCAGATGATAGAGTACGGTACTAATATCGTCGGTGGTGTTACTCCTGGAAAAGGAGGGCAAATGCACCTGGACCGTCCGGTTTTTGGTACTGTCGCAGATGCTGTTGAAAAAGTAGGCGCTGATACTACAATTATTTTTGTGCCTCCCCGCTTTGCTGCTGATGCTGTTTTAGAAGCTGCTGATGCAGGAATCAAAGTTATTATCTGTATAACCGAAGGTATCCCTGTTCAGGATATGGTGAAAGTGAAGGCATTTATTGAGGATAAGGATTGCAGACTCGTCGGACCTAATTGCCCGGGCGTTATTTCTGCCGGCGAAGCCAAGGTAGGTATTATGCCTGGTTTTGTTTTCAAAAAAGGAAAAATTGGTATCGTTTCCAAATCCGGTACACTCACTTATGAAGCTGCTGATCAGATTGTAAAGGCAGGTCTGGGGGTTACAACAGCTATTGGTATCGGTGGTGATCCGATCATTGGAACTACCACAAAAGAAGCTGTGCAAATGCTGATGGCTGACCCTGAGACTGAAGGGATTGTTATGATTGGTGAAATCGGAGGAAACCTGGAAGCTGATGCTGCTCGTTGGATTAAAGTTCACGGAACTAAGCCTGTTGTTGGTTTTATTGCAGGAGTAACTGCTCCTAAAGGTCGTACGATGGGACACGCAGGTGCAATCGTTGGAGGGCATGATGATACAGCAGAAGCTAAAAAACAGATTCTCGCAGATTGTGGAGTTCATGTTGTTGATTCTCCCGCTGATATAGGTTCCACTATGGTGAAGGCTATGAAAATGGAGAATGCTTAAAAAATAATTAATCTTCTTTTTCTCAAAATATCTGGCCGCTTCTCTTTTTGAAGCGGCTTTTTTTTGTAAACTTTTTCTTTGAGTTAATTGCAGAACGAAAAGGCTACTTTGATTTAATCAAAGTAGCTTTTTTTAATTATTATTTTATTGTAAAGGATGTACTGCAATTATTTTTATCCTGTAGATAGATTCAGATAGTTTACTATAGTTATAATTGCAGATTATGGTCTTATTGTGAGGTGTTAATCTTAGATTTGATGCTGTTCAGAAGTGCCGGAGAAACACTGCGTCTGCTGACTTTTTTTCGGAGGAACTCCCGAAATGATTTTTCTTTTTGAAGTTTGGCTAATTGTTCGGGTGAGTTTTTTATGTCGGTCAAAAATTCACGGGATTCTTCATTTGAGAGTGCGCCATCAAGATACATTACTAATCTTCTTTGGAACTCTCCCTGATTACCATCTGATTTCATAATCTTTAAGTTTTATAAATAGAACTAAATTGTTTTGATACAGCCACCCTTTGCATGACTGTTTTGTATTTATATTGTCAGACAAAACTATTATTGTGCCAACAAGATTTTTTGGTTTAAAATTAAATTCTACTTCTTGCCACGCTTGTCTTTATACCCCATTGATTTAGCATATTCGCTCAACCGTTCTTTAAGCATGTTTCTTGCGCGGTGCAATCGGGAACGTACCGTACCTATAGGGATATCAATTATCTTTGATATTTCTTCATAGGTGAAACCTTCTATATCACACAAAAGAATGACTGTTCGGAAGTCAATAGGCAATGCATTGATTGCATTTGTGACTTCATCACCCATCATTCCCTGAAAAATTTCCTCCCTCAGATCAAAGAAATCTACATAACTTGCATCCTCGCTGTCATGATAAGTTGCAATTTCTTCGTAATCTACCTGTTTAGGCCTTTTACTTTTTTTCCTGTATTGGTTTATAAAAGCATTCTTTAGAATTTTAAACAACCATGCCTTTGCATTAGTTCCCTGAATATACTTATCTATAAACCTGAATGCCTTTAAATAAGTTTCCTGAACCAGGTCATTTGCGTCATCTTCGTTATAACAAAGGTGAAATGCAAAGTTGTATAATGCATCGATCTGTGGGAGTAATTCATCGTTAAACACTGCCAGTTGCTCGGGTGTAGCTGTTGGTGCCTCTTCTTTTTCCTGAATTTCTTCTTTTTTATATTCGTTATCCTTTTCCACTTTTTGTCTTATTATATAGTGTGAAATAATTTATTAACTGAGGGTTTATGACTTTTTTGTGACATTTTTTCAGCTCAGAAGTTGACCTGTTTAAGGGTTTTGAGTCTTATTTTCTATCTGAAGCCCCCAAAATACAGTTTTTTTTTCAAAAAGCTGCTTTTTGAATAGCTTTTCAAATTTCCTGTATTGGTATTTTAATTTTTATGCGATGGCTGATTTTCAGCTTATACCTTTCCTTTTTTCCAAAGCTGATTGAAACTCTTACCAGGGAATTTAGGGAAAATACGACGTTCTCCCCATGCTTTTGTCAAAAATAATTTTGCTAATATATTTTTGCTGAATGATGGCACATTCATAAGTTTTCGGTTAAGCATTGCTTTTTTCCAGCTGCTCCAAATCAACTTCTCTGTACCGGACCTGAGATTTTCAGATTCTTCGTAAATTCTGTTGTTTAGTAATAACTGATGAAGATTAATGTTAACCGGACAATTTTCACTACAACTACCGCACAATGTTGATGCATGGCTTAAATGTGAAAAGTCTTCAAATTTACCCAAATGTAAATGTGGACTGACAATCGAGCCAATAGGACCACTGTAGGGGCTGTCGTAACTATGACCTCCGATGTTCTGATAAACCGGACAATTGTTGAGGCAGGAACCACATCGGATACAATAAAGGGACTCCCTCATGTGTTCATCGGCAAGTAAGTCACTTCTTCCGTTATCAAGCAGAATTACATACATGTCTTCAGGCCCGTCGGTTTCTCCTGCCTGCCTCGGGCCACTCAGAATGGTATTGTATACTGTAAGCCGTTGACCTGTGCCGTAGGTAGACAATAAGGGCAGAAAAATAGAAAGATGTTCTATAGATGGGATCATTTTTTCTATTCCTACTATTGCTATATGGGTTTTAGGCAGTGTTGTTGTCAATCTGGCATTTCCTTCGTTTTCTACCAAAACCACAGACCCGCTGTCGGCCAATAGAAAATTTCCGCCGGTTATGCCAATATCCGCTTCCGTAAACCGACCCCGCAGGACTTTTCGTACGTAGGCCGTCAACTCTTCAGCTGTGGCATCAGATGAAGTGCCGAATTCCTTGTGGAATAATTCCGCAATGTCTTCTTTTGATAAATGCATCGCAGGGGTTACTATATGATAAGGGGGCTCTCCTTTTACCTGAACAATAAATTCACCAAGGTCAGTTTCAAGCACTTCCACACCCTGATTTTTAAGAAATGGATTCAATTTTATTTCTTCCGTTATCATGGATTTCGACTTGACAATAAGCTTTGCCTTTTTAGCATTGATTATTTTGTCAATCTCCATCAATGCATCTTCACTGCTTTCTGCCCATATTACCTTGCCGCCCCGGGAAGTAAAATGTTTCTCGAATTCTTCCAGTAAATAAGGAAGGTTTTGCATCGTGTAGGCTTTGATGTTGTTTGCAACTTTTCTGGCTTTTTCAAGATCTTCAAATTGTTTTTTACCCTCCTTAACCTTTACATGGTATTTACCCATGTTGAAATTTATTCTCTTTCTGTGTTCTGCAGAAAAGGCTTTTTCTTCTGATTTTTCCAGAAATGTTTTCAAAGGCTTCTTCATTTTGGCTTTTTGTAAATTTGTTGCTTATGTTGTGATATTTGCTTTTGCCTGAATAAAGTTATCAATTTTTTGATTACTTTTGCCTTTCTTTTGATATTTGATGGGCTGATTTTTTATTCTACTTCCTTATCATAAAGTGATTTTTGACTAATTATCTATGGTGAATTTTAATAAATTTGAACTTCAGAACGGTTTGAGGTTGTTGGTGCATCAAGACCCGGCAACGCCTCTTGTATCTGTCTGCATGACTTATAATGTAGGAACTAAGGATGAAGAGGAAGGGAAAACCGGCTTCGCACATCTTTTTGAGCACCTCATGTTCGGAGGGTCGCGAAATGCACCGAATTTTGATAATTATATTCAACAAGCAGGTGGTGAAAATAATGCTTTTACCAATCAGGACATGACGGTGTTTTACGAATATATGCCCTGTGAAAATATTGAAGTAGCCTTGTGGCTCGAAGCGGACAGAATGCTTCAGCTGAACCTGAATGAAAATAATCTTGATAAAGAACGCAAGGTGGTGGTTGAAGAGTTTAAGGAAAGTTGCCTTAATGAACCCTACGGGGATATTTGGCACCTTATTGGCCCCCTTGCCTATAAAAAACATCCTTATAGAGTGCCTACTATCGGTGAGGTGCCCGAACATATCGAAAACGCAAAACTCGAGGATGTAAAATCATTTTTTAATCGCTTTTATTGTCCGGATAATGCCGTGCTGAGTGTATCGGGAAATGTAAATCCTTCTGAGGTCTTTAGCCTTACTCAAAAATGGTTTGGTGATATTGATAAAGGAAATGTGGGAAAAATAGTTTTGCCGCAGGAACCTCTTCAAACTCAAAAACGAGAAGTTTCTGTTGAGGCAAATGTCCCTTTGAATGCTATATATATGGTTTTTCACAGTGCAGAACGGAAAAGTAATAATTATTATTATGATGATTTTATCACCGATGTTCTCGCCGAAGGAGAGGCTTCACAATTATATCAAAACCTGGTCAAGAAACAAGAACTCTTTTCTTTTGTTGATGCCTATATAACAGCTTCTCTTGATAAAGGTCTTATTATTATTGAAGGCAAACTTTCTGAAAATGTAAGTTATGAAACGGCCGAGAAGGCTATATGGAAAGAACTCCATTTCTTGAAAAATAATTTATTGTCTGCTACAGATGTTGAAAAATTTCAGAATCGCATTGAACACAATATCGAGTTCAGTGAAATGAATAACCTCCACAAGGCTATCAATTTAGGTTATTACGAGTTGCTTGGTGATGCTAATATGATCAATCTGGAAAAAGAAAAATACCATGCAATAACTGCTGAGGATATTCAGAAACGTTGTTGTGAATTATTCATAGAACAATCTGCTTCAGTTGTGTATTATAAGGCTAAAGAAACGGAGTCATAATAGGCTTCAGTCTGGATTTATATCTAATCTCTAAACCTTTTGATGTCTATTGGGTCTAAGAGTCAATTAAATGTCGTACCTTTGTACTAACTAATCTAGTTCGTACATTGAAAATTAATTATTAAATTATATATTATGAATGCTTTACTTTTGTTTAATTTTTTAGGACCGGAAATGATTCTGATCTTTTTTGTTATCCTTTTACTTTTCGGTGGCAAGAAAATTCCTGAATTGATGAGAGGGATGGGTAAAGGTGTGCGTGAATTTAATGATGCACGTGATTCGGTTGCTAAGGAATTCAAAGAGGGAATGAAGGAGGGGGATAAGGAGAAAATTAAAATTGAAAACGAAACTAAATCTTCCTAGTTTTAATTTAATTTGTCTCTTTTGACTTTTTACTAAGTTAATCACTTTAGATCAATTTTTGTTGTCAAAACAAGAACGAATAACAATGCAAAATGTTTTTGCTCTGCTATTCGTTCTTGTTTTTTTTGGAAAAAAGCAATATTTTTAGTACTTTGATAGTAGTTTATAGTCCTAACTCGAATTAATAAATAAAAAATATAAGTTAATTAATTGGTAGTTACACAAATATGATGTCGGCCCTCTGTAGCCTATTACACCACAATAAATAATAAACGCAGTACTTTTTAAACCTCATTTTTGGCAATTGTTAATGGTATTTGTTTATTCCATTAACAATATTAGAATGCTTTTACTGCTAATTATAATCCAATGAATTTGAATCAGTATATCCTTAAGCTTTCACTGTTTTTGTTTCTGACTTTTTTTGTATCTGTTTTTTGCTTTGCAACCGAACCCGATGAGTTTCCCGAACTGGATGAAGAATTAAGTGAATTGCTGATTAATGAAATGGGAGAATTAATGAATGATTGTTCTGATTCTGATCCCGATTACCCTATCTTCACTGATGCACATTACAGGGCCCGGTTGTTGGAAATGTCCGGAGATATTCAATACAGATTAACTTCGACGATCAAAAATCATATTATTCACAGAACCGAAAAGTACAGGTCTGCCACAGAACGTACCCTCGGACTCACCGATATGTACTTTCCTATCTTCGAGGAGTACCTGGCACGTAAAGATGTTCCACATCACCTGAAATATCTCCCGATTGTAGAATCCAATCTCAATGCTGTCGCCAAATCTCATGCCTCTGCTGTTGGTCTTTGGCAGTTTATTTCAGGTACAGGTAAATTGTATGGTTTAAAAATAGCCTCTTACCTTGACGAAAGAAGTGATACTCATAAGGCTTCAAATGCAGCAGCTACTATGCTCGCAAATTTGTATAAACGATATAATGATTGGCCCCTTGCACTTTGTGCTTACAACTGTGGCCCTGGTCGTGTAGACAAATATGTAAAAGGAAATGACAAAAAATTTTGGGATATCAAGCATCTGTTGCCGAGGGAAACTCAATTGTATGTCCCCTATTTTATGGCTGTTGCTTACTCTTACGAATTTCACCATCTTCACGAACTGAAACCCAGACGCCTGCCTTCTGATCTTGTTCTTACTGATACAATTCACCTGGAACCCGGATATTATTCCCTCTCGCAGTTGAGTGCAAAATATAAAATTGGTAAAGATACCCTTAAAAGACTAAATCCCGGCTATATCAGAAATTATGTGCCTTCTTCTTCCAGTAAAAGTATTCTTGTTCTCCCTGCCAGAATTGTAGCCGGCCTCAGAAATTACAAAAAACAATTTAATGATATTATGGCGATGAAAACAGAAAACCCTATAAAATGTATCCGTAGGGTGAATTCTGAAGAAGAACTCAAATTCTTTATGAAAGCGCACCGCTTCTCAAGAAATGATTTGTTGTTCTGGAATGGCCTGCCTTCTGATTATTCGGTCAAACAAGGCGACGTTATCGCTGTCAGAAAATATTTTGTGCCTAAAGATATTGTCATCAAAAAAAAGGAAAGAATAAAAATAAAAGCGGTCTCTGTTCCTTCCCTCAAAGTGATTGCCTTTGACCATGATTTACACAAAACAGTGACTACACCTGTTTACTTAAATCTTAAATCTAAAAAGCTATCTCAAAATGTTTATTCCAATGCCGTAACGGTCAAAAAAAATAAACAGAATAATATTCCTCCTCTGAAAACTACTAAAGAAGAAACCATTTCTGAAATCTCTACCAATCGCTCAAGAGCACGTAGGTTGAGAAACAACCATTCTTCACCCCGTGAGAGTCATATACCAAAAAATTCAAACTCCAAAGCTTACAAAAAACCAGAAATGCTCGCGGTAAAAGTCGGTCCTCCTTCTGATAAAGAAAAACTTGCTAAGAAAACTCAAAAAAATAAAGATTTATCTGAAAAGAATATTTCTAAAAACTCGGCCATTAAAAATGTTACAACCCTGAAAATTGATATTCAGTCTAAAGAACAGGCGGTAATTCGTGCAAAAAACTATTCTAAAAGAAGTCCGGAAGAGTCAGCAGCATTGTCTGAATTAAATAAGAATGCTGATAAACTCAAAAATAAACAAAAAAATAATAAATAAATTTTATGTGGGTTTTCCCTCGGTTGATAGTTTTCTCAGGTTTTTTGTCCAGCTTTTTTGATTTCTATTTACCTTTATTGTGACAATCTTACTTATAACTTTAACTTCATTGCTTAATAATGTTGCATTTTATTTATTCTTTTGAAAAAAAGAATTAAATTGCTTCTACCTATATTTTTTTTACGTTGTTTATAGAGTTTCTTAGATACAAATGAATACTTTTATTATTGTACACCAATAACAAACCAATATGAAACACCCTTTTATCCTCTTTTTCTTTTGTTTTGTACTGTCTTCTTTAATGGCACAGGAAAAGGTGGAGTTGTTTAACAGCCTTGAACAAATTGCACCCCTCAACAGGCTTGATAAAGTTTTTGATGTTAAAAAAGGAGAAAACCTGATTGTTTCCGTTACGCCAATGAAAGGAAAACTCGGACAATTAAAAATTGATATCCCCGGGTCTCAATTCCAGCTAATTAATAAAAAAATAAAAAAACTCGACAGGGCTATTATTAAAGTAACTCAGTCAGGTACCTATGCCTTTCATTTCATTAATAGCAACGTATTCAAAATTGAACTTGATATAAAGATCTTAAAACAAAGGTCTATGATTGGACGAGATACGGTAATTCTTGATGATGTGATTTTCTCTTCTTTCCTCGATACAGTCAGAACCTATAAGGATGATACTATTCCTGTTCCTGATATTGCTGAATACTCTTTTGTGCTTAACCCCGCCAGAAATTATGGCGCTGTAAGTGATTCTCTCGTTTATGAAGAACTGCTCAAAGATGATAATACCGAATATCAATATGCAGCTTATTGGGTTGGTATTGGTATGGAATCTCTTAAAGCGTACGAAAAACTCAAAAATAGCCCACCTCCAAGTTGGTTGATTGCAGGAATGAATGAACCCCTGATGGCTTATGGGCTTGGGGTAACTGAAGTTCTTCCGCTTAGTAGCTCCTCTGTCGCAAGAGATGTTATGTTCAAATTTATGAACCCGGAAGAATACAATAATACAGATAGAAAACCCAGACTAACCAGAAAAGATAAAAGAGCTGATTTTTATGGTAGAATCCCGATTAGCTCCGCTTCCAAATATAAAGAATTATTGCTCAGCTTCCGGAATTTTAATACCACAACCGGAGTGCCTGTCTTTGTCAAGTTTGTTAAATTTAAATTGGATAGGGTTTATTATAATCAGTATATTATGAGAGAACGTATCCAGGAAATATTTATAGAAAAAAATATGCAGGTCCTCGCTCCGCTCGAAGATTGATACTGTTGGCCCTGCTTCAGAATACCGTAATTTTAAAAACACTTTAATGTGAAATATTCTAATACTGTTTTTTACTTTTGCTTCTTTTTATTTGTCTCCTTTTTTCTTTTTGCCGGGAGCCAAAGAGCCGAAGCACAAGGGTTTATACAGAATAAAATTAAATCTAAATCCCGTGCTGTAGTCCACTCCTCCGTAGGGAAAGTTAAATCTGGTGCAAGAATGAAAGTGTCAGGGTCTAAAAGGGCTATGAAAAATTCCCTTAAAGGTGGGCGCCCGGGAAAAGATTTTGACCCCAGACCTACCCTCGATGAATTGATCGAAGATAAGGATTCAAAAGAAAGTATCTACGATAATTCCAATAAAAGCAGGTATATGGAACTCTTCGGTGAATGGCAGGATATGCCATCAGATGCCGAAATGTTAATGAGAGCTAAACTGCAATATATTAAGGACTCTATTAATAATATTGACCGCGGTGCTTTTAGGGTTACCAAAAATATTTGGGACGATAGCAGACCTATGGTTATCTTTGGTTGGCACCCGCATTGGATGGGAGAAATTTACAGAGGGTATGATTATCAGCTTTTTAATGTTGTTTCTTATTATTCTTATGATATCAATCCTGATAATGGAGCTCCGCAGAATTCAGATGTGATGGCAGGCTTCCTCGCCAGCGATTTTGTTAAAACTGCTAATGACAAAGGTTGTAGTGCTTTGTTGTCTATCACTTGTCATGGAGAAGATAACGTAATGAGGTTTTTGAGCAATAATGTGCCGGCTCAGCAAAGAATGGTGGATTCAATCTTGTATATCCTCGATTCTACCAATGCAGATGGTGTGGAAATTAACTTTGAAGGAGTTAACTCCGCTGTTAAAGATGAATTCTTTAAATTTGTACGTATTCTTTCTACTACGCTTACAAGCGTAAGGGGAGATACGAGTTTTGTCTTTATGAGCGTACCTACCTATGACCCCAATAATATTTATGATATCTCAAAACTACAGGATTTTGTCGATGTTTTTATTGTCAAAGGTTTTAATTTTCACCAGACCCCTGATGGCCTCAAAAAAGTCCCGGCTGCCCCCCTCAACTACAGCACTATTTCTACCGCTCCGGATTTGAGAACGGCAGTCGATAAGTATATTGCTGATCTCGGTCCAATCTACAGCGCAAGATTGGTTCTTGCTCTTCCTTATTTCGGAACAAGGTGGGTAAATGATGGTATTACGGATGATATATTGGATATGAATACGCTGTCTTATGGTGATATTCAATTCGAATACCTTATGCAAAAAGATGATATTTATAAATTCCCCGGAGCAAAAATGGGATTCGATAGCGCCAAAACTTGTTATACGTTCAGCTATCTTGATTATACAGGTATCGATACGGCACTCGGTGACGCACCGGTAGAAATTACTATTTATTATGACGATAGCCTCAGCCTGCTTAAGAAATACAGGTTTTTGATGGATGCCCGTTTGGGAGGTGTTGGAATTCAGTTTCTTGGCTCCGATTCAGGTTTTGACCACCTCGAACAGCTACTTTCTGATGAGTTTACTGATATGGTCCTGCCCGAAGCGGATGTCATGAAGGATGTTAATGAGAAAACAAAAACTACTAGACATAATTCAATTTATATTCTTGCGGTTTTACTCTATTTATCCATCTTTATGGCTATTGGCCTCTGTGCTGCTCTCTTCAATAGGGAAACTCGACAGGCTTTGTTCGATAATGCTAAATTCAGAATGCTTTATATGGCTTTCTTTACTTTGCTTATGCTGCTGATAGGTGGTTATCTAGGCCTTTTCAAAAGTGCAACGATTCCTCTTTTGGTAGGTATTGTCTTTGGTGGGGTAATGAGTTGGATCGGTTGGAAAATGTTATCTAAAAGGAAATCACTTACGCCCTGATAGTTTTGGTTTTGATTAATTTCTTTTTTGTGAGTTGAACAAAACTTTTATATTTGATTATTAATTACAGTTATGGAAACAAGTTTAAAATATATTACTCATTTTATCTCTAATCTCATTATTTGGGTGATTGTGTTTTCCGCTGGAAATATTCATGCTCAACTATTTGGGGATGAGTTGGATTCCCTGGAACAACAAAGGCTCGAGAACATCAAAATACTCAAAGCCAATCCTCCGGTTCAGGAGAAAGTCGATGATAAAATCAATCAACACCGTCTTCTGATGTTGTCTCATGAATGGTGGGGAATTCCTACTTATACAGAACAGGATAGAATCAATAAAGCCCTCGATAGCAGATATAAACCTTATAATACTACTCTTGAAAATTCTGACTGGAGAAACAAATCAGGAGTTTTTTACAGAAATAGTACAAGAATTCAAAGGAAACAAAGCGCTTCCCTCACTACTGTAACTTCCAAAAAAGTCCCTCATACAGTTTTTGGATGGCATCCCTATTGGAAAGGGGATACCTACAAAACGTATAATTATAAATTACTTACTCATATTGCTTATTATGGCTATGAAGTAAATCCTTTTACCGGTGGATATGATAATTTTGAGGCTATTAATGAATTTATAAGTAGTGACCTCATTATGACGGCTCATCTCGATACCTGTAAAGTGCTACTAACTGTAAGTAACAGAGGGTATAATAATCACGAAATATTCTTTACTTCAGAACCCGAAGTTCAGGCTAACCTTATTGATAGTCTCAGGTATCTACTCCTTGTTACTGGGGCTGATGGTATCGATATCAATTTTGAAGAGGTGCCCATAAACTATAAAAGTAATTTTATTGACTTTGTCAAGGACTTATCTTATGCTATCCGTGAAGATAATTTTGATTATACTGTGACGATGTCTGTCCCGGTATATGATAAAGATAATGTTTATGACCTGGCAAAATTGAAACCCTGGGTAGATTATTTTATAATCAGTGGCTATAATTTCCATATTCAACCTACGCAACTTAAAGAAGGACCACTTGCTCCTTTATTGACAAAAGATGCCTCGGTCAGAGGAACTCAGTTCTTGTACAAAATTTATACAACACTCGATCAGTTGCTCGCCTCTCCTTATAATATCAGTGATGTTACGCTTGAACAGTCTGAAGAGTATGAAAAAAAACTCATGGATTCGCTGAATTATCACATAAGGTGGATTTATAGAAACCTGGAATATAAACCTTTCGATTTAACGGATATTCTCAATACTATAAAGATCACTAAAGATCATTTAGGCCGTCCTATGTGGATGACTCCTCAAATTAATCGCTTACTCAAAAAAACAAATTGTATTGGTATCCTTTCTCAGAATTATGATGCCTCAAGAGATGACGAAGGTGTTGGGTTTTTTATATTTAAACCCAAAAAAGATTCCCTCGTTTTCAAAGAGTTTGATTTGTTCGAAAATATTACCGTTAGTGCTGATGTTGATTCCCAATTGTTTGATTTAAATAGTTTGGTTCAGGTATACAAAGACAAAATAGGTCAGGAACATATTTCCAGCCTTATCCTAGGCCTCCCTTATCATGGTGCAGTTTGGTATAAGGACAGAAGAGGCGATAAGGATTTTGAAGGATATATGCCTTATAGCGAAATATTAAGATTGTCAGAAAGGGGAAGGTCAACTATCAAATACGATAAGGCTACGCATACTCTCAATGCTACTGTCAGAGATTCACTCGGTGGGGTTTACAAAATTTATTTTGATAATTCGACTTCTCTCGCTCACAAATATGATTTTGCAATAGATCAGGGACTTGGTGGCGTTGGTATGTGGGCTTTAGGTGCCGATTATGCGCATACAGACCTTTGGTCCACTATCGAGGATTGTTTCTATTCCAAAAGGGTATGGAATGAAGAAGGTAATAATTATCAATCAGCTACTGTTGAAAAGGGGAATAAGATGGGCTTTACCATTCAGTATCTTCTTAAACGCTTCAGTGGAATCATTTTCGCTACCTTGATTTTTATTACTATTTTTATATGTATCAGCTTTGGCTTTTCTGTCCTCGACTGGAAAGTCCGGGATGTCTTGTTTTACAGTGGCGCTTTCAGGATATTTTACCTCGTTCTTTTTACTATCGTTATTCTGGTTCTCGGAAATTACCTGGGGTGGTTTCATAATAAATCGGTTACCTTTGCTATTGGTACTGGTTTAGGACTCTTGCTTACCTGGGCTGCCTCAAATATGGTGGAAAACAGACATCAGAAATTACCTTAGCTATTTGTTGGCTTTAATAGCTTTTTAGCTCTGATTTTTGTTATTGTACCGTTTTGTCGGCAAAATATCAGGATTAGTTTAATAATTGATAATAAATTTATACATTTAATGGCATACTGTATTTTGCTTTTAATCTGATGCAGTACATATATAAATAATTTAGTCTCTATCTTTTGATGAGACAATAATAATTAAAACAAATATAAATGGGAAAGGTAATCGCCCGTGAATTTCTTTGGTTGATAGTCGCATTAATTGTTTCTATCCCTTTGGGTATGGTTTTCTTGTGGTTTTTTGGGTTTACCCCCGAAATTATTCAACTTACTGATATTTATAAAAACTATATCTTTTGGTTGTACCTGATTGGGTATTTCTCTTCTTTTGTTGGGATTTATATCATACGCTTTGTGTCAATGTCGCTCAAAGCCCTGACTGCCCCGGTAGAAGAAGTTGAAGAAGAGTAACTCTATTTTAAACATTTTAGCTATTTTCAGATGATTCATGATGCAGTAGCTGCTATAGCTGGTGAAATCAATAGATTTTTACAGTCCAAGCACAATATTACAGAAGAAAAGGTGGTGATGTCCAACATTATTAATGTAGATGGTTCTGTCGCTGTACAGGAACCCGACAAAATTGTTCTGACACTTACCAATATTGAAATGGATAAGAGTCAGAGTAGTGTCGGTACTTACAAACAATCGAAAACAGGGGGGTTCTCTAAAGTTAAGGCGCCAGTAAATACAAATATTACTTTGCTGTTCTCAGCTTATTTTACCAGTGAAAATTATCTGGAAGGGCTTAAGTTTATTTCTTCAATTATTGCTTTTTTTCAATTCAGAGCAGGCGTCTTTACACCGCAAAATACACCGGCTATCAATGGAATTGTAGATAAACTTCAGGCAGAATTAATTTCTCTTGATAACAGAGAATTAAGTAATTTCTGGGGAATCATGGGGTCTAAATACCTTCCTTCTGTTATTTATAAGGTCAAAACTTTGCCTATCAAACATGTTGTTCCGGAACCGGACATTCCTGTTATCAAAAAATTGTAATCTGTTTCTTTTTTATTTTTTATCTATTTTTAAGCTTATTTATTGTTTTTTCCTATGGCAAAACTCCAGAAAAATAAAAAAACAGGATTCCCTAAAATGCAACTGAACCTGACGAGTCAGTTTCAGGAGTTACTCGTGATGAATATTAATCATGATTATTTTATGTCAGGCGAATTCACTAAAGTGAAAATTAGACCCGCCGAAGGGACTACTGAAGCATTACGTGGAAACGGCCTGCAATGTAGGTTTTTGTCTTCCGGGATTATGCTCGGGTATGTTTTTACGGACTCCTTTACTCCAATTAAAGCAATTACTTCTCCTGTTAAATTATCCTTTTTTCTGGAAATCGATGATCCGAATTTCCTGAATTATACTGAACTGCCCTTCGAATTTGAAGAAGATAAAATTTTCTACTTTCATAATAAAGAACTTGAAAAGGAAAGTACGGAAGATAAAAATCTGTCTAACGAAAAATATGTCACATCTGAAGATAAAATTGAAATCTGTTCATCAATTATTAATTATTCATTCGATGATGAACAATTTGGAACCGAAATTCAGGTTGTGGATGCTTCCGAAGAAGTAGTTTTTGAAACAGAACTCGATGACGGGGCTATATCCTGCGAAATAAGCTTGCTTGGACAGCCCGAAGGAAAGTACTCTATCTTGGTTGATGGACTGGAAGAAAAAACATTTTTTCTGTATAATGGTCTAAAAACAATCTTTGCAGCAGTAGATATTATTATTGATAAAGATGATTTTGGTGATTATGCTTTTTTTGAAGATAACGGCGATTTGGTCAAACAAAATTATAATATTCATTTCGCCGCTCGTAAAGTCAGATGGCAATATATGCTCATCGAAGCAGGTAATGAATTAATGCATAATGCCCACGAAATTTATGATAGCTCTAAAGGGAAAAATTATGAACCCGTTGGCTTTGAGACTGTTGAAGAGGTTGAGCTGGAAAGTGGTAAAACCGTTCATGTAATCTGGTCCGAAACCCCTATCCCTTTTATTCAACAGCAAAAACAAAAATTTAAACTAAAAACAAAAAGAGGCAAAAGCGGGGTTGAATGGATTCTCGATTTACCCTGTGCTTCAGCCCTTGGAAATTTAAAAGTAAATTTATTAGACAAATCTGAGGTTTATTCAGAAATTATAGTATATTTGTAAGGTGCCCTTATGTCACAGCTGTTGACGTCAGGCTGATGATATAATGTCACAAATAGAAAATTTTATTAAATTAACTAAATTTAAACAATTTAAATCATGGCAAAACAATATGCAACACCTGGTGTGTATATCGAGGAGAAAAGTGCCTTCTCCAATTCAGTAGTCTCTGTAGCTACAGCTGTACCTGCATTTATTGGTTACACTGCAAAAGCTGCTGCTGGAAAAAAAGATTTAACAAACGTTCCTATGCGTTTGACTTCTTTAGTTGAATATCTGAGCTTCTTTGGTGGTGCTCCGACTACAACTTTTACTATCGAATCTGATGGTGATAACTATAGCTTAACTCCTGACGATGGAACTAACTACATGCTCTTCCGTAGTATGCAGCTTTTCTTCGCTAATGGTGGTGGTTCTTGCTACATAGTTTCTGTTGGTGATTACTCTAACGGTGTTAAAGGCGCTGAATTGGTAGGTGCTGAAACTGGAGGTGGTATTACTGCTCTTATGAAAGAACAAGAACCTACTCTTGTAGTTGTTCCTGATGCTGTATTGCTCGAAGAGGGTGACTGTGGTTCAGTTCAACAAGCAATGATCAAGCACTGTGGTGCTGATACACGTAGCCGTTTCGCTATCCTTGATGTTTGGAACGGACACCAGCCAAGAACTTTACTCGATGATGATGTGGTAACTGCTGCACGTACTGCTTATGGTGGTAACTTCCTTGATTTTGGTGCTTCTTACTACCCTTGGTTAAACTGTACTGTAGTTAGTGCTGATGATCTTTCTTATGCTAATATCAGTAACGCTGATGGCCTTGTTGATATTCTTAACAGCGAAGTAGACGAAAATGTATCTGCCGGATATGTTAAAGCTGAAAAAGGTGACTTGATTAAAGAAGAAATTGCTAAAGTAAATGACGAAGATGCTAACCGTGATTCTGTATCTAATTTACTGAAAGCTGTTTCCCCTATATATAATGATGTTATCGGTCAGATGAAAACTGCTCTGAACGTTCTTCCTCCTTCTGGAGCTATTGCCGGTATATATGCTTTGGTTGATAGTTCTGTAGGTGTATTTAAAGCGCCTGCTAACGTTTCTGTCTCAGCTATTACAGGTCCTACTGTTAATATTACTGCTGAAGAACAAGAAAACCTTAACTTACCTCTTTCTGGTAAAGCTGTAAACGCAATCCGTCCTTTCGTAGGTAAAGGTACTTTGGTTTGGGGTGCACGTACATTGGATGGTAATAGCGGTGATTGGAGATATATCAACGTTCGTCGTACTATGATTATGCTCGAACAATCTATCAAATTTGCTTGTGAGCCTTATGTATTCCGTCCGAATGACACGAATACTTGGTTAGGTGTTAGAACTATGATTTCTAACTTCCTGCGTAATCAGTGGCAGGCAGGTGCATTAGTAGGTGGCTCTGAAGCTGAAGCTTACTCTGTAGATTGTGGACTTGGAACTACTATGACTCCTCAGGATATCCTTGACGGTTATATGAAAGTAACTGTTAAAGTTGCTATCTCTCGTCCTGCTGAGTTTATCGTAATCACATTCCAGCAAAAAATGCCTGGTGGCGAATAAACTCGAACTCTCTCTTTAGAGTTTAGCCGGGGGTAAACTCTGGCCTTTGAAATTATTATTTTAAAAAAAATTAAAAGATAAATATTATGTCTGATTACACTGATAATGCAACTAACCCTTTCGAGTGGCCGTTAGCAAAATTTCAATTCCGTGTTACAATCGATGGCCTTCCTGAATTAGGTTTCCAAACTGTGGAAGGACTCGAATCGGAAGTTTCTATTATTGAGTACCGTCCAGGTAACTCTTCTTTCCTCTTCAAGTCTAAAAGACCTGGCCTCATCACTTATGGCAATATTACCTTCAAAAAAGGGGAATTTGCTGATGATCCACACCTGAAAGATTGGTGGCACCTTTATGCATGGGAGGTAGCTGGAAATCGTAACGAACGTAAAGAGATTTTAATCGAACTTTACGATGAAGCGGATGAAGTAAAATTAGCTTGGACTGTTAAAGGTGCTTTCCCTGTGAAATTTACTCCTACCAGTCTAGATGCAGAAGCCGATTCTGAAGCAGCAGTCGAAGAACTCGAAGTCGCTATCGAATCCTGGTCTTTGGAAAAATCATAGATTTTTTCACTGGATCTTTTCTTAAGTATATAATAAGACCTGGTGGAAGACTTTTTCTGCCAGGTCGTTTTTATTATTTGCTATTTCCAATTTATTTTAGTAATTTAGTGTTAGATAATACTCGGTTCTATATCGATTCATTATTGATGTACTCTAACTTATGATGTAAGTTAAAGGGTTTCCCCTTTAACTTCTTTGTAGATGTGTCAATTCATTAAAAATTTACTTTCTTTTATTAGTTTTTGAAATTAGTATAATTATGGCAAAAAAAATAAATCTTCCAGGTCCTGATGCTGATGGTGTTAATAAATCACCAGGAGAAAAAGGTGATTTGCCAAAAGTGCCAGTTGATAAGGTTAATAAAGTAGGTGATTTGCCCAAAGTACCTGTTTCTAAAGTTAATAAAGTAGGTGATTTGCCAAAAGTACCTGTTGAAAAGATCAATAAAGTCGGTGAATTTACCAAGGTAGAAACTCAACAAATCAATCAGGTCGGTGCCTTTACCAATCTACCTACTCAGAAAATCAATCAGGTCGGTGAATTTACCAAGGTAGAAACTCAACAAGTTAATCAGGTCGGTGAATTTACTAATATACCTACTCAGCAAATCAATCAGGTCGGTGCCTTTACAAATATTCCTACTCAACAGATTAATGAAGTCGGATCTTTTACTAAAATACCAACACAAAAAATCAATCAGGTCGGTGAATTTACTAAAATCCCTGTACAACAGGTCAGGCCAATAGGCGACCTTAATTCCGCAGGTGATTATACAGAATGGGTGTTGCCTAAATTTTCCTTTTGGGTGGATATCGGTGGCTTTGATGGTAAAGTTGCTTTTCAAGGAATGGATGGCCTTGGTGCATCCGTCGGAAAAATGGAATTTAGAGACGGAAACTCTTCTAAGTTTTATAAGCAGTCACGTCCTACTTTAACTTCTTATGACCCCTGTACTCTTAAAAAAGGTATGTTCTCCGGTGATAGTACTCTTTTTAATTGGTTTACAAATGTTTCTTCAGGTGCCCTTTTTTCAGATATGAGAACAGTTACAATCACTTTATGTGAAATGACGGATGGTGGTGCTCAGGTTGATATTTTCTCCTGGACACTCGAAAAAGCTTACATTACCAAGTTTACTCCCTCAAATATGGACGCAGAATCGGATAGTGAACCCGCTATCGAAGAAGTGGAGTTGTCTTATCAGTCCTTCTCTATGGGAGCTGGTGATGGAATTTTGGGTGCTATTGTAGCGGCTGTAACCGGGGCTGTTGGTTTTTAAATTTTTAAATTTTTGTTTTTTTT
>CAJQOX010000026.1 GCA_905480075.1 uncultured Aureispira sp.
ATCAAACAAATTTTTTGCAAAATAATCTGCCCCCCAACGCCAGTCAATAAGTAAGTGTTTACATAAAAAACCGGCAGTAATCATTCTGACTCTATTATGCATGTACCCTGTTTTGTTGAGTTCCCGCATACCTGCATCAACAAAAGGGTATCCCGTTTTTCCATCACACCATAATTTAAATTCGTTTTCATCATTTCTCCACTTAATGCTATCATATTTGTTTTTGAAGTTATTTTGAGATGAATCAGGAAAATGATAAATTATCATAATGAAAAACTCCCTCCATATAAGTTCATGGATAAAAGAAAGGTTATCGAGACTTAATTTTGATAAAATCTGTCTGCAACTAACAAGGCCAAAACGAATAAAAGGACTAAGGTTGGATGTATCTGTTGATGGAAAATTTCGGTTGTTTTTGTAATCGGAAATAATATCAAAATTTATTGCTCTGACTTTTTTATTGGAATTTATGAAATTTAACGTTGTGAGTAATGGAAATGGAAATTGTTTTTTAATGAATTTATTAAAGTCAACATCATTATAAGGTAAATGATTTTCAGGGTTAAATTTAGAAAGCCATTTATTTTTATATGGGGTATAGACTTTATAAGGTTTACCATCCGCCTTGGTTATTTCATCTTTTTCAAATATAACATGATCTTTATAAGCATTAACAACGATTGAATTTTTATTCATTAATTCAGTAATCTCTTTGTCGCGATGAATAGCATAGGGTTCATAATCGTTGTTATGATATAAAGATGTTATTTTATAATCCTCTATTAGTTTTTTAAAAATATCTAAAGGGTTACCTCTAAGACAAAGTATTGATGAATTAAAATGGGTTAATTTATTGTTCAGTCTGCTGATAGTATCATAAATGAAATTAATTCTATGGTCGTCTGCAGGAAGTTGACTAACAATATTTTCATCAAATATAAACAAAGGAAGAATAACTGTACCGGAATTTAGTGCATGACGAAGTGCGGTGTTATCTTCAAAACGTAAATCACGGCGAAACCAGAAAACAGAAATTTCCATAAAATAATGGTGCAATTTTAAATAATGATTAATTAAGTAGCACATTTAAAACAAGGAAATACATAGATTGTTGAGAAATGCTACATAAAAGAATTAAATAATATTTTAAAAATTGGCCCGTATTTCTGCCCGTCCAACATGAACTACCGGTGCATCATCTCCGGTCTTACGACCTTCATAACTAATTGTCATCTGAATATTGCGCGACAATGCCTGAGAGAAAGATATTTTCCATAAAAAGTTACTGCCGGACTGTAATCCCTCGGTCATTGTATATCCCACACTGGAAGTAGGATTTCCGTTATATTGCATTTGAACGATAGAGAAACTACTTTGAATATTAGTTTTTGAAGTTTTACTATAGGTGATTTCTGTAGTAACATCATGACTGCGCAGTAATTCCAAGTCACCAATTTTGTTTTCTTTGTATTTAAAATTATACTTCAGAATAACCCTCAGGAAATTCTTAAACATGAATGAAAACTGAGGTTCAACACGATAATATTCAATATTAAAGTTACGTTCAGGATTAAATTCAGATTGATTTCCCTGATACCCAAAAACACCGGTCAGTTGGGCTTGTAATCTAAGGTTTCGTAATGATGCAGCAGGATTTTTTCCTCTTTTGAATGAACCGGGTTTGATATTGAGTCTTTGACGCAATTGATACTCAGATAAACTTCGGGTTTCAAAACCGGTACTAAGTAGGGTTTTGGACCTGCTGTCGCGTTGACCGAATTCAAAACTGTAAATTCCTGTTCTGTTGAAAAACAAGTTGTTCTGAATTCCTGAACTTACAGATACTAATGCCGTATCAGCCACATCTAATTGAAAGGGATTAAATGGGACTACATCCTTGGCTTTGTCAAATGTTTTTCTATCAATTTTAAATATACTTCGGGTTGAAAAACGTTGTAGGAAATCAAGTCCCGGAGCTAATTTTTTCTTCGGATCCCTTTTTTTATTGCTACGGATAAGAATTTTTGGCCTGATGATAAGGCTTTGACTGAACAGTACATTATTCGTGCGAATATAATCCCCCGTAAAAATTGTATATCGAATATACTCCCCCTGATCCTGAAAATTGCTAAGATCAAATTCATTGGTTTGTTCCACTCCATCTTCATTCCTGTCATTCCAAACGTAACTACCCTGTCCGATATCTACTTTAACAAAATTATATTCAATTTTTTGTTGTTGACCAGAACCCAACTGATAGATCGTATTAGATCGGATAAAACCTTTTTTGATATTCAGGATATATTCCAGTCTGCCCAGATAGGTTTCCTTGGCTTCCTGAGTAGTGAGTAGAGAATCCTCAATACTTAGGTTTCTGTAATTTAAATTCCATTTAAGCCTCGATGCTTTTGAGGCTATCCACTCACCTGAAAGATTAAGTTCATCAGCAATTGCATTGATTTCAAATTTTTCTTTCTGAGGTGTATAGTCATACCGTCTGTTGAAATGTACATGTAGGTTTAGTTTGTCGGAAACAGGCAGGTCGGTATAGATTTTAAATAAATGGTAAAAGAAACTTCCTCTGTCCAAAGTATCAGTACTGATATTTCTTCTTTGATTTTGTTCCAATTCAGCATAGGCACCTATTTTCAGGTTTTTAAATTTTTTGAAAGTATAAGACAGATCGAGATTCGGTCGTACAAAAATACTTTTTTCTATATCTGTCTCTGTCTGAGTCAGACTACTTTTACTAATTACATTCAAACCCTTGAATCTGGAATTTACATTCAGGTTATGACGATATCCTTCATATTGAGATTCCTTATTCAAACCACTGAATTGATAACTGACATTTCCCCATTTTGTACCACTCAGGCTGATTAATGCATTATAAAGATGTTCCTGTGTTCTTTCCGTAGTATTGATGTTCCAGTCCCGGGCAAACTCTCTTGTACGATAGGGTTCTATAAATTCGAATTCCTTCATCAGGTATTCATAATGTGCCTTTACGCTAAAGAAGTTATTGGGGCGGGATTTAATAGTATCATTTGAACTACTGTCAGCAACAGGCTTAGTCCAGAATAAGGGAACAGAGTGGTTAAAAGACAATCTGGCAGCTATTCCCTGATTGTCTTCGTTTCCGATATCAGAAAACGTATTCAGATCTACATTACTAAGGGCAATATCTGCAGAAAGAGTACCATTATTACCAATATTATAATCCATGCCCAGATTAAATAATTGCCTTTGTTTTGGAGTGGCAAGTAACTGAATGGGTTCATGTGTCCCTGTGGGTAAACCCGTTAGTTGATCAGGGGCCACCCATTGATATACCACACCATTGGCATTTCCCTGTGTTCTGATATAGTTGCCTCCTGAAGATATTGCCGCAAATTTGGCACTATAAATTGCTGAATCGGGGTTGTTTGAAAAAACTAAAATACTATCATAATACAGACTATTTACAATAGTATCAGTCAATTTATAAAAAATAGTTCCTGTGTTTTCAGCATCCGGATCGGGAATAGTGATTCCTGAAACAAAGGCCTGATCGACCTGGTCCCCTACCCTTTGCAAAACAGCCTTTGCGGAATCGGAAAGCGATTCGGTTAATGTCTGACCCTTTGCATCTTGTTCGGAATAAAAATTGAATCGAACTTTGCTTTTTTTAGTTTCATAGGAGGTGTTTGCTGTGGCAAGGGTTCTTAAAAAAGCAAAATCGGAATAACTGAATTCTACCTGAATACGTTTATCTTTAGTTATAAACTGATGCGGAGTAAATATTAGTTCTCCGGTATTATAATCTATAATATAATCATTATCTGCACCTCTGACCAGTTGTTTTCCGTCAATGAATACCCTTTCTGTACCTGCAATAATAATGATAAACTGTTCACCCGACGATCCTCTAAGCCGGTAGGGGCCTTGATTTCCTTCTTCTCCCGGAAATACATTACTGGCAAATTTTCCTTTGGAAATAGCAAAACTTGCATCAGTTTTCAATCTCCCTTTTTTTCCTAATTTTATATCAGTAAGCAATTGCCCCCCTTGCAAACGTCGGTAATAGTTCATAAAATAGCTGCCTTCAGGTCTTTTGATGTTGTAATCTCCGGCAATCAGGCTTTGCTTTTTGTATTTGAATTGCACGAAAATTCTATCAAAATCCTGTAACTGCTGTGTGTTACCTTCGGGTTGTAAAGGAACGTTATTATCACTTATCGCAGCAATTATTTCAATATCTCCTAATTTACCAGCTACCTGTAAGTTAAAATTTGAATTGAGAATGAGGTCCTGACTATTCCCGAGAGAGATTCCTCTTGCAAAAACTCCGTTATAGTCCAGGTTTCCAAAGTTAAATGCATCATTCCCTTTTCCGAAGGGGTTGTAGGTATAAGGAGTACCGATCAATCCGTCATGTTGCAAAGATTTGCCAATCAATTCAGAATTTTTATGCCTTATTTTTCTGTCTGTTTTGTAAGGGAAAACACGGAAGTCTGCTTGATATATACTATCTTCTGTTGTACATAAGAATATAAGTTTGTTCCCTTCAATTAGATAACAGGAATCTGACAATTCTTTATTCTTAAAATACAGGCTGACAGAATTAGGGAAAACAGACTGAGAATCTAAAATTACGGTATCTGTATCTGCTGAAATAATAACAGAACGCCAATTACTTAAAGGAGGTTTTGATAGCAGGGTACTATCTGATTGAGCCTTCAAAGAAAGGGTGTGAAATATTATCAGGATAAAAACCAGACAAAATATGTAGGCAGTTTGTTTTATATCTAATACATTTAGACTATGAAGCTATATAAAAGTTTATCTGCAAAATCTATTTATAGAACCAAGTAATGTTAAAGTTCAAAATTTTAATGAACTCAAAAATTTAAGAGATAGCTAAAAATAATATTTTAATATAGACAAATGTAGAATAACTTCAATACATACAGGTATAAATATAAAAATACAAGAGGACTTTAAGACAATGATGAAGCTGCTTTATTGATCTTTAATACATCATTAACAAAATCTAAGGATAAAGTACAATCAGAAATATAGGGGTTTTGCAATAAATATTTAGCTAATGGAGCAATTATTTGATTTTCTATCATCCTTTGCAGAGGACGTGCACCATAACGTTTGTCAAAACCAGTAAGACTAATATATTCTTCAAGACCAGATGAAAACGAGATGGTAATCTGTTTTTTTGAAAATCCCTCCCTTTCATTAAGGTTCTTTAATTCTAAACGTGTAATTGCCCTGATATGTTCATATTCCAAAGAGTTAAATATTACAATATTGTCAATTCTGTTAACAAATTCAGGTCGAAAGAATTTACCGATAACAGATTCATAATTACTTAAATTGCCTTCACCGAAACCTACAGAAGTTCTGTTTGAAGAACCGAGGTTTGTTGTCATAATAATAATTGTATTTCTGAAATTGGTGATTCGGCCAAAGGAATCAACTAGAATTCCTTCATCAAGAACAGTAAGCAGGGCATCAAAAACTGAAGGGTGTGCTTTTTCAATTTCGTCAAGTAAGAGTACAGAAAAAGGTCTTTCACGAATTTCCTGAACCAATTTTCCGACTTCTCCACCTACTCCAATAAAGCGGGATAAATGAGAAGGGTGTTGAAATTCACTCATGTCTATTCGTACCAAGGGGGATTTTTTTGATCCTTTTCCAAAGAAGTATTCTGCGAGTGCCCTGGTAGATGCTGTTTTTCCTACTCCTGTTGGTCCGGCAAAAATCATAGTGCTTATGGGTTTTACCGGGCTGTTAAGACCAGCTTTGAATACTTTTACAACATTTGTTAAAGATTCAATGGCAGCATTTTGACCAATAATTTTATCTGTAAAGTATTTTTTTAACTTCATATCATTTAAAAGCATATCATCTCTTAAAAACAATTGAGGCATTCCTGTCTGTTCAACAAAATTATTGATGATGTCATTATTGTCAATTATTTGTTTAGAATGTAATAAGGCTTTGTTGACAGATTTGCTCAAAAATCGAACTGCTTTACCAGGAAAACTCTCATAAGGATAATATCTCAACAAAAGACGATAACATAATTCAATGGCTTTCTTATCAATATCAACTTTTAAGTTTTTACCACAATAATCAGCGAATTTATCAAGAATTGAATGGATTTTATGTTCGGGTAATTCTTGAATTTCTACAAGTTGAAAATTTTCAACAAAACCTGGCAACAACCTACGCATACTATCGAGTTGAGCGGGGGTCACTTCGCCAACTAACTGTAGTTTTCCACTTTGCAGAAAAGAAGAAAGAAAGGCAGCAACACTATCTTCAGGACCTTCACCTCCTGTCTGCAATAATTGCAACATATCTACAATCCACAAAATACCGTTGGCATAATCCAATTCATCAATCAACTCCTCTACATTTTGCTGCCATTCTCCCAGGTATTTGGCCCGTGCCGTAATCCTTTGTGACATTAATTGCCAGAATGTGATATTTAGTTTAGAGGATTTTGCTGTGATTTTGCGAATTGCCTGGCTAAGCACGGAACTTTTACCTGTACCATGATTGCCTACAAGCAAGATATTTGAGCGGTTATTAACGATATTCTCAATTGTAGACTCAACTTCATTTTCAAGTTCCCATGCTGCTTCCGGAAAGGCAGTAAGGTTTTTTCTTATTGATTTGTTATGCGGATACTGTTCTGCTAAAGCCCTGAGTTCCTTAAATCTTTCTTTCTGTGACCATCCGTTGTTGAAATTGTATTCCCTGTTTATATTAATACGCAATGAAATTTCACTTAGTTGCGGCCTCAGACCCGTGATTATTCTGTAAATTTCATCTGGTTTTTTTTGATTGAGGATATTGGCAGAAAAATTCTGAACGAGAGAGGGCAGTAATTTAGAATCGTAATAATAGAAATTTTCATTCAATGTTGGTAAAAAACAACAATAATGTCCCTGATCGGTGGGGCCGTAAATTGCTTCGACAGGCACTTTAACCACTTTCCCTGAGGGATATGATTTGTTTTGTTCGCGATACACCGGGCGGGTTTTAATTTCAAAAGTTTTCATTCTGAAATTTTCAAAAGGGGTGTAAGGATAATCGTCAAATTTTTTATACTCCCGTTTCAGATAGGTCGTCAGGGTTGATTTTACGTTCTTCAGGTCTTTGTCAACTACCTGATGATAACTTCCTACAAGTATTCCGAGTACTTTTTTGTCGGGTAGCTGATAATATAATAAAGGATATACGAATTTTTCCATTGATATAGAATATATAATATTGAATTATTCCGAGACCTGAATATGACGGATTTCGATATTACTAATATAGTCAGGTCCTTGTCATATTACCAAATAACTTCCATTAAAATATCTACAAACATTTCTTTGATTTTTAAAGGTATTCAGCTTGGTTGAAACAACATTTTTATATAGATTCGGTCTTTTGATTATTAATCTCAACGAAATGTAATGTTAATGAGAACAATATTTCTTTTTTTTATTCTTTTAGTTAGTGTTCAGGTTTGTTTTTCACAGGGAAAACACAAGCTTGACCCAGAAAACATAACTATTGCTCGGGATAAATGGGGTGTACCCCATATCTATGGAAAAACCGATGCTGATGTCATTTACGGCCTTGCCTGGGCACATGCTGAGGATAATTTTGAACTGATGCAACATGCTTATGCTGCTACAAGAGGCCGGGCAGGAGAAATACTGGGCAAAGAAGGTGCAATATTCGATGTGATGCAGTTCATGCTTGAATCTGACAGAATTATTGAGGAACAATATGATACGGCATTTTCCAATAAATTTAAGACTATTATGCGTGCCTATGCTCAAGGGGCAAATGATTATGCCAATTCACATCCCGGGGAAGTGCTTTTAAAAAACCTTTTTCCTCTCAATGAGAAAGATATTATTACCGGCTATCTTCTGGGAAATATAATCATGAGTGGTGCGGCTTTTGACATCGGTAAAATTTTTGGCAATACCATTCATAATTATGAAAAGCACGCAACACAACCCACAGGCTCAAATGGTTTTGCATTTAGCAAGAAGCTAATGAAAAATGACAATACCCTTTTCGTTTGCAACTCTCATCAGCCTGTTGAAGGTGTGTTGTCATGGTATGAAGTACATGTACACAGCGAAGAAGGCTATAATATGTTAGGCGGTACTTTTACATTGGGTATTACGCCCCTTATTGGAACAAACGAAAATTTAGCATGGACTCATACGGTCAATGGCCCTGACTTGTCGGATGTGTACAAACTGAAAATGCATCCCAAAAAGAAACTAAGTTATCTTTATGATGGTAAATGGGAAATGCTTGAGATAAAAAAAATGAAGTTTAAAGTCAAAATCCTCGGAATTAAATTCCCCGTAAGCCTGAAGTTTTATAAGTCAAAACACGGTATGGTCATGAAAAACAAAACTGGATTCTATGCTATTCGTTTTACTGCCAATCAACATATTGCTGCGGCTGAACAATGGTACCGGATGGGGAAGGCCAATAATTTTGAAGAGTTCCAATCGGCACTGGAAATGCAACAAATCCCTTGTTTTAATGTCATGTATGCCGACAGGAAGGATAATATTTATAATCTTTGTAATGGGCTTATACCAGATAATCGGAGAGATGGATTTAATTGGTCCGGTGTTCTCAGGGGTGATACTTCCGCTAATGTTTGGAAACCCGAATTTTATCCTGTCAAGGACTTACCACAAATTAAAAACCCTGAAAGTGGTTATATTTTCAATTCCAACAATACTCCTTTTACCTCCACTGATAGTCAGTATGATATACAATCAGAAAACTATCCTAATCATTTGATGGGATATAATGAAAAAGAAACAAACCGTTCATTGAGATTTATGGAAATAATGCGAAATCGGGCAGGCGGGAAAATGTCGTATGAGGAATTCAAAAAGATTAAATTTGATATTCAATACGCTGATAATACCTTTTATACCTACAATATTGAAAATTTGGATGATTTACAAAATTTGGATCTTCAAAAATATCCTGATTTGAAAGATGTGCTGAATTTACTGAATGAATGGGACCGTTCTCCCGACCCTGAAGATGACCATGTAGCGGTTTTTTCAGTAGCATTTACCTATATTATTGATGAATTATCTGAAAGCTCCACTTTATTGGAATGCAATACACTACCCGAAGAAGTATTTGTTGAGGCCTTACGAAAAGCTAAAAAATATGTACTTAAGCATTACGGCACAATAAGAGTTCCCTTTGGCAAAATGCATATTCATCGCCGAGAAAAAGGCCGTTCCCTTAGTTATCCGAGCAGTGGAATGCCCGAAAATATAGCTGCCATGGCCTATGTACGGGACAAAAAGGAGAAAGGCAAACTCAGAACCTATTCCGGAGAATCTTACATACTTATTGTACAATACGATGAAAATGGAATTGCTAAATTGGAAACTATCAATGCCTTCGGAGCCTCAAACCGGCCTGATAGTCCGCACTACACCGATCAGATGAAAATGTATGTTAACAGACAGCTTAAAGAGATGACTTTGGATAAAGAAAAGATTTTGAAAGAGGCTGTGAGGGTGTATACCCCGGTTTCAAAGAATTAAAATTAAATCTCTGGATGGAGCATAAAAAAACCTGATAAGGCTGACTTATCAGGTTTTTTAAATAAAAGTGGGATTATATCAGCTTTTTAATAGCTTCTTCCATGTCTTCCAGCATCAAAGGGTGCCAATTAACATCCTGATAACTAACATTACCTTTTGTGTCAACAAGATACATTCTTGGTACATGCAATTCAGCAAATCTGTTGAATAAGCTCCTGTCCGGGTCTTCAATTAAATCATATTCCAGTCCAACAGTATTAGCCCATTCTTCGAGTTCCTGAGCATTGTGTTCGCGGCCTATTCCAATAAGATTAATTTTTCCTTTCAGGTGTGCGAATTTTTTACTGATAGCGGGTGCTGCATCCTGACAAGAAGAACACCATGTAGTAAACAATACAAGGAGAGCAGGTTTTTCACTTCCGTCACCAAAATGAATGTTTTTGCCCTTTGTTGTTTTAACAACAAAACCTTCTATATATTGTTTTTCTTTAATGTCTTCCATTTCCATAATTGCTGGTATTAAGGGATTTTTGAGTTTTTAATTAAAAGAGATTAAAATAAAATTACATAAAAAATGATTAGAATCAAAATTATTGTAATCTGATTGATAGAATGCATCAGGCTTCTTCATATTCCTGTCCGTCAATTATCATTTTGGCGATAATTTCACGCATGACTTCTGACGTTCCCCCTCCAATAGTACCAATTCTGGAATCTCTGAAAAATCTGGCCATTTTATAATCTTCCATAAAACCATAGCCTCCGAAGAATTGCAGACATTCTGTCGCCACTTTATTGGCCATTTCTGTTCCCAGCAATTTAGCCATAGAGCATTCTTTTACAGCATATTCGCCATCGTTATGCAGTTTGCAACAATGATAGGTAAAGTATTTATGGGCTTCAATTTCTGAGGCCATCTGAGCTACTCTGTGCCGCAGCACCTGAAATTTATTGATAGGCCTTCCAAAGGCTTTTCTTTCCGACATATATTTCATAGAGTACCTGAGAGCAGATTCACAACCTGCAAAGCCGCCGATTGCAGCAACAAGTCTTTCAAGTTGCAGTCCTCCCATGAGGTAATAAAAACCCATTCCTTCATCTCCGAGAAGATTTTCCACAGGTACTTTGACATCATCAAAACTTATTTCAGCGGTGTCAGAAGAATGCCAACCCAGTTTTTTGAGCTTTCTCATCTCAATACCCTCTGAATCGTTATCAATGACCAACAGGCTGATACCATTAACGCCTGCTTCAGGATCTGTTTTGACAACAGCAACCATAAAATCACCATAAAAAGCATTCGTGATAAATGTTTTACTTCCGTTGACAAGGTAATGGTCACCGGATTTTATAGCTTTTGTTTGAATATTCATGGCGTCGGAACCTGCACCGGGTTCTGAAATCGCAATGGAACAAATTTTATTACCTGTAATGGCATCCGGCAGGTATTTTTCCTTTAGTTTTTCAGAACCATGATTTAGAATATAGGGAGTAGACATATAGGATTGTACCATCGGAAGGATCGCAAAACCACCTGAGAAACATTTAGAAATTTCTTCGATAAAGACTACTGAATAAAAAAAATCGAGGTCCATGCCGCCATATTTTTCAGGGAAATTAATGCCGAAATAGCCCATTTCTCCAAATTTTTGCCAGAATTCCTTAGGGATACGTCGATCTTCTTCCCATTGAACAATATTAGGTATTGCTTCTTTCTTCAGAAAATCTTTAAGAGATTGTCTGAACATATCGTGTTCTTCGTTAAAGTAGTAAGATTTCATTTATTGATTTGATTGATGATTATATGATTTAAGAGAATGCCAAAATAAGAAAATGAATGCAATTATTTTTAAATAATACAAAAAAATAGAATTAATAAGAAATATCGTCAACTACCATTTTAGCGATCAATTCTCTCATGATTTCAGAAGTGCCACCCCCAATAGTACCCAATCGGCTATCGCGAAACATCCTGGCCATTTTGTAATCCTCCATAAAGCCATAGCCACCGAAAGATTGTAAACATTCCGTCATTACCTTGTCGGATAATTCAGTAGACAGTAATTTAGCCATCGCGCATTCTTTAACAACATTTTTACCATCATCGAAAGCCTTACAGATCGTATTATTAAAAGTCTTGAGCATATTGATTTCACTTGCCAGTTGTGCCATTCGGTGTCTAAGCACCTGAAATTTGTTGATAGGACGTCCAAAAGCTTTACGTTCCGACATATATTTGAGGGTGTATGCCATAGCAGACTCACAGGAGGCAATTGCACCGATAGCAAGGATAAGTCTTTCGAGGGCAAAGTTTTGCATGATATAATAAAAGCCCATGTTCTCATCTCCAATCAGGTTATTTGCAGGTACTACAACATCTTGCAAGGCTATCTCTGCAGTATCCGAAGCACGCCAACCCAGTTTGTTAAGTTTGCTTGCCGAGATGCCAGGCATTGACCGGTCAAGAATAAACAAGCTGATACCAGCAGATTTCATTTCAGTATCTGTTTTAGCAGCAATTATTAAATAATCACTTAAAACACCATTTGTAATAAAGGTTTTACTGCCGTTGAGGATATAATTCTCTCCCTCTTTGATGGCTGAAG
>CAJQOX010000027.1 GCA_905480075.1 uncultured Aureispira sp.
TGCGAGCATATCGTACCCGTCCTGCAAGGTTTCATACCCGTTGGCATCCAGGATGATATCAAAGCCCTCGCCCACAAAATCTTTTGCAGCCTTCACCCAGTTTTCCTCCCTTTTGCTGACGACTTTATCGGCCCCGAGGTCACTGACATACTGTTTTTTGGAAGGATTCCCGACGATTCCTGCCACTCTGTGATTTTTGTACTTCGCCATCTGAACCAAGGCAGAACCTACCCCTCCGGCAGCGGAATGAATAAGAATGTTGGAATTTGGCCGGATGACCACATTCTGAAATAATGCATGGTAAGCCGTCAGAAAAACAGCCGGGATTCCGGCGGCCTCTTCAAAAGAAATATTGACCGGTTTTTTGAATAACTGATATTGAGGCACTGTGATATGACTGGCATAGGCATCAAAACGATTGACTCCAAAGACCTCATCGCCCACTTTAAAATCCTTTACCTCCTCACCGGTGGCCTCTACTATGCCGGCAAATTCAAACCCCGGCGTAATAGGCCATCCTACATATTTTTTTGCCGATTCGTACACCCCCCACCGCACACAGATATCTGCATAATTGATGCCTGCCGCCTTTGACTTTATCAATACTTCATTAGCTTTTGGCTTGTCGGGAATAAAATTTTCGATCTTTAATTCTTTATATCCTCCGGCTTTGTAGATAACAATTTTTTTGGCCTCTGCCATTTGTTTGTTCTTAATTAATAAAAATCAAAAGATAAGCAAAAAAGAAAAACCAACATAATCTTTGATTCATCAATTCATCGTTAAAATCTCAATAATTCTTAGATTTCATTATTGGCAAGGATATCCCCTTTCACAATACACGTTTTTTAATAAAAAAATTCTGTTCAGCAGCCGAATTTCACTATATTAGTAAGAATTCAGTACTCATAAAATAAATAACTCAGGTTTTTCCCACTTTAGTGGAACAATATAAAACAGAATACCATGGACGGATACGAAGATAAAAAGCACGAAGATGATCAACAAATCGCCGTTGCTAATGAATCAACTCAGAATACAGAAACAGAAACGAATTTTGAGGACAAAAGTCCTGAAGCGGAAGAAATGAGGGAACTGCAATCGAGTATCGAGAACACAGAAGAAGAAGAAGAAGGGCAGGAACAAGCTGCTATAGTCGGAAATACAGGGGGGGCAGAGGCGTTAACAAAGATGGCAGATATGCTCGATGCCTTACTCGTTGATGAACAAACTGCAGAACTGGGCCTCACAGATGAGGAGGTGGCACATTTTAAAGAAATTACTGCCGGCGCAAGAAATTATGCAGCACAGAACAAGGCAATGCTTGTCGATGACCTGACAAAGGTCTCTGCAGAAGTAGCCCATCACCTGGGCAGTGGCGTTGCCACCTATTCTGTTACAGATGATTTTATATATCTTTTGAGCGGGCCGGACAATCATGATGCCCTGAACACGATAGTACATGAAGTGTCTCATGCTTTGAGTAAGGATTCTCCGGACACATTGAAGCTATTGGCTTTAAACCCCGAACACAGTCAGTTGGAAGATAAAGAAGGGGAGCCCGGCAAAAAAGAATACACTACCCCCGAGGAACAATTGTTGGGCCTTGACTTTAATCTTTCTTTGGCAAGAGTAGAACTAAAGGGAGAAATTGATGGTGAAATTGCTGAAAACATAAGTAAAAACGAGGAAGATCATAAAAACAATTACAGAATTCCAATTGAAGCTTGGAGAAGTGGCAAATACCGAGGTGGTTCCCCACAGGCTGCTCTCGACGAATGGGATAAAATAATAAATGAAATCTCTGATGAGACCTCATTGCTTCAATTGAAACAGCCCGACTATAGTGATGACGCTGAACTGTATCTTAGGGGAGAAATTGATTTCCCTGATGCAAAGAGTTACAGGATATAAAATCAATATTATCTGCCTTCATTAATAAATTGGATGTTTTTTGTATCGAATTTTGTCCTGATTTTTGTCCTGGAAATTATACTTAAGTACCTTAAATAAAAAAAAACTGTAAGCTTTTGTTGCTTACAGTTTTCAGGTATTATAGATAATTGGTATATTATTTTAAAGTGTGTATTAAGGTAACATCACCTTGTCAATTACATGCACTACCCCGTTAGATCCTTGAACATCTGTCGCCGTAATCATTACAGACTGACTACTTGAAGTAGTTAATTTTGCCCCTGAACTTAAATCTACAGTTACTGTTCCTGTACTAAGCATAGTAACAGTTTGTGCATCTGTAAGCTCATCAGCCTGTACATTAGCACCGCTTACAACGTGGTACTTCAATACAGCATCAAGTGTAGCGATTGGAATATCAGCTATAGAGTTCCAGCTTTGGTCAGAATCCAATAAAGCTTGAAAAGCATCATTTGTTGGAGCAAAAACGGTAAAAGGACCTGCACCTGATAGTACAGATACAAAATCGGTTGTGTGTCTGCTATCAGTCAATGCAGCTACCAAAGAACTGAAATCACCATTAGTAGCAAGGGACACAACATTGGGTGGCAACATAACCTGATTGATAGTATGTACAACTCCGTTTGAAGCCATAATATCAACATCTACAGGAGAAGCCGATCCATTAAACCTGATGGCAGGAGAAAGATCGATTTGCAAAGATAATGGTTCAGGATCAGTAGTTGAAAGTTCACTAAGCGTGTTAACGTATCCTGCTGTGAGATCAGTAGACATTACCGAGCCGGTAACAACATGGAATTTAAGTACTGCATCCAAAGTAGCAATTGGGATATCAGCAAGAGAATTCCAGCTTGAATCTGTATCCAACAAAGCTTGAAAAGCATCGTTTGTAGGCGCAAAAACAGTATAAGCAGTTGACCCGGATAGCAAGCCTGCGAAATCTGTTGTATGTCTGCTGTCTGTTAAAGCAGCAACAAGACTACTCAGATTGCTGGTTTCCTGAGCTAATTCCACAATGTTTTTAGAATCAACATTATCGCTTGTGTCATCACATGAACTAAAAAAAAGTAAAGAGAAACAGAATAAAGTAGAGAATAGTAATTTAAGATTTGTAGTGTGCATGATTGTACGTTGTTTATACAAATGGCTGGTGTTAAATGATTTTACCAGACATCTGAAGGCATTATTAATTATTTTACATATTCTTAACACGGGCAATTTGCTTTTGTTCATTGACAAAGCACCTTTATTATTTTAAAGCACTGTAACAAAATGACATTAACAAAAAAACAAAAGACACAAACACATATCAGCCAATCACTTACACAAGTAAAGACTAAATTAAAACTACTATTAAAAAATACAAAAATGTTTTCATTTTAAGTTTAATATTCATTTTACAGCATCTAAAACAAAGAATTAAAATAAAAAAAGGGAAGCAGTTCTTCTACAATTAAACAACTTTAATAAAAAAAAGGGAACTGAAATGATATTTCAAACATAGCAATTTAAAATAAACTGAAAAAGTGTTAGTTTTACGGTGCAGACACTATGAACAACTTGTTCTGAAAGATAAATGATTGTTATATGATATATTAAAAAACTATAATCTGCTAACTCATCAACAGTTCGCAGAGTAGATAAAACAAAACCTAAGCAAAACAGCTATTCAAAAGAAATACAACATGGACAAATTAACAATGTTACACAATAAAGCCTTATGGTTCAAAACATCAAAAACTACATAAAGAAGGCTTATAATATAGACCTTATAAGTATATCACCCATTTCGAATCAATATAGTTCCGTATACAAAGTATCCACAAAATCTGCCTCCTATGCTTTACTTCTTTACAGGCCAAATAAAAAGCCGGAAGATATTCGGAGTGAATTAACTGTTTACAAATATCTTAATTCTGTCAGAGAAGGAGATTTATCCTTTCCAAATCCTCTCGAAGCAGACCTTGCGATCGATGAATTAAAACTAAAAGGAAGGTTTGCCCTTTTGTATGATTGGGTGGAACACCTACCCTATGGAAATGACCCGTATCAAAAAGAACAGGCCTTTACATCCTATTGCTATTTAAATAATCTCATGAAAGGAATAAACTATAATGATTATTCCTACACTAAAACAGGAGCTCTTGATGGTGCCTTTGATTCTCTTTCAAAAAACTATACCGATTTAAATTTCACTAAATTTTCAAATGACAACATTAAGTCCTTGCTTCAAGACAACCTTTTATCATTAAAAAGCACAAGCTCTTTTGTGACGGATTATTACATGCAAAACAAACAGCAATTTAAAGAAAGTGAATTTCAACTAATACACAACGACCTGTCTCCCAGAAACTTTGGGTTCAGAGGAGACAAAAAGGTCAGTTTTATTATGGATTTTGACTTATGCAAAGTTAGCACTTGGCAATATGATCTGAGTTGGATGATTTGGCGTTTTTGTTTTGACGAAAAAAAATCACCTGAAAAAAATCTGGAAGCTATAAATAAGGCAAAACTGTTTTTCAGAGAAAGAAACTACGATATTGACCTACCGCTTTTTCTCTTTTTGTTATTAGGCAGGCTTATATTAACCCTGGAGGGCAGACTGCAAAATTATGAAAAAGATCCTTTGGCAGGCTTGACTTTCGTTCCTTCAAAGATCAGAGAGATCAACTTCCTTCGTGAATATCTGATGTAGGGTATATTTGTTCCCTTTGCGCACATCCACCAAGGTTTTTGTTGTAAAGGAATTTTGTGCATTAATTATATTGTAAAATATGATAGTAAGAAAAGCTATCAGCACTGTTTTCATGAATCAAAGGATTAAAAACAAATTAAAAAATGGTACAGATTAATGAAAGATTTTCAATCTGTGATTTAAGGTATTCAGCTTTGGCCGGGTTGTATTAAAGCTGTATCTATCCTTGTACACCAAATTTTCATTTGGGTCCATTTTTTATTTTATTAATAAACTTGCTGCTTAAATTTTGTCCACCTTTTGTTGCCATTCTAAATCCTGAAATCCGAT
>CAJQOX010000028.1 GCA_905480075.1 uncultured Aureispira sp.
CGTAGTACCGTTAAGGCCTTCAAGGAAGCCATGTAAAACGGGTGCTTGCATAGCCAATCCAATACGTCTTGCCTCTTCGTTTGGTGCCGGGATAGTAAAGATTCCTCCATGTGCAGTAGTGGTGTGCAGGTCGAGCACAACTAATGTATGTACACCCGGTAAAACCTGTTGATGAGTTTAAAATGAAGGAGACCAGAATTTACAAAAACTTTGACCCGGTCAGGAAAAATGAATTGCTCGCTTACGATAAAAACGGTGAGGTTAAATCTCCCTATACAGGAATGATCCTTATGCCATTATATCAGGAACAGGGAGAAGACGGCTTCTTTATTATCAGAGAAATTACACCCAGAAAAAACAATCTGAATGGCAAAAAAACTGCTATGTCTCTGATGTTTTAAGACCGAAATCCCATTCCGGACTACTTTTTTATTGTTTTATCTGCATAACTGCTGTCGGTTAAGGCATGCATAAAGGCTACAAGATATTCCTTCTCTTCCTCTGTCAGATTTAAAGGTTCCTGTACTAAGGTGTCCCTGTTGATGGCATTTTTAACGAACGTTTCAGGGTTGTCATAAAATTCCACTACTTCCTCTAATGTTTCAAACATCCCGTTGTGCATATAAGGACCGGTAACCGCTATGTTCCGCAGTCCGGGGACTTTCATCTTTCCCAAATCATCTAAATCTCCGGTAATGCCAAATCTTCCTGCTTCATTCAGACTGTCACTGCCATTGAAGAGGCCTATGTTCCTGAATTCATCTCCGGTAAAGTCAGGACCAAAATGACAGTCAAAACACTTTGCCTTTTCATTGAATATTTCCCGGCCGGCAATCTGCTGCTCGGTCATCGCCTTTTCATCTCCCTGCATCCATTTATCAAAAGGCGTATCGCCCGGACTCTCCAGAGAAAAAACAAAGGCACCCAAAGCAGCACTCAGATTCGTAGAGTCGGGCTGCTTGTTGTATGTTTTCTCAAACCATGCTTTATAATGACTGCCCCTAAGTCGTTCAAGTAATTCCGGAACAGGCAAATCCATCTCTACAGGATTGTGAATCGGGACCAATACTTGTTCTTCTATCGTTGCCGCCCGGCCATCGTAAAAAAAGAAGGGGCGGGAGGCCATGTTCATAGAGGAAGGGGTGTTTCGCACACCTTTCTGACCATCTACTCCTAAACTGAATTTCATAGTATCGGCAAAGGCAAACTCAGGCTTATGACAGGAGGCACAGGAAATACTGTGGTCACTCGATAGCATTTTATCAAAAAAAAGTAGCTTGCCCAGTTCCACTTCTGTTTCAGGGGCTGTCTGTACTGAGTTCAGACAACCGTACAATGTTAGTAATATTATTATTATGTATAGGCCTTTAAACATGTATTTTTAGTCTTTCTCCTTCTCAGCAATTTTTCTTGCAGCCTCAAGTTCCTCTTTTAAGCCTTCAAGATAACGATCAAGTTTCATCGCCTTATCAAAGTTTAATATTGCCGCTTCTGTCTCATTTTTTTGCATATGCAACAGTCCCAGATAATAATAGACCTTTGCATAATTTCCGTTTAATACTTTTGACTTTTTCAGGTTTTCTTCACTTTCCCTGAATTGATTCAATTTAAGCAAAGCATAAGCCCGGTTCAGCCAGACATCTATCTCTGAAGAATCAATGTTGATAGCCTGGTCACAAACCTTTATTACTTCCCCGTAGTTTAGTAATTTCAGGTAGGAATTACTCTTGTTGATATATAATAATACCAGGGTTGAGTCAATCTCTAATGCCCTGTCAAAATCTTTGACTGCCGCTGCATATTCTTTTATCTCATGCAGGGTCAATCCTCTGTTATTATAGGCTGATATAAATGTGGAGTCGATATCTATAGCTTTCGAATAATTTTGCAGGGCGGACTGATATTGTTGGAGACTGTATCGTATGTCTCCCATATTATCATAGGCATCCACAAAATATGGGTTTAAATTAATTGCCTTCCTGTAATCTTCCAGGGCTTTTTTCAGGTTTTCCAGCTTACGGTTGACCAAGCCCCGGTTGTTATAGGCTATACTCAAGGAATCATCGAGTGCTATTGCCTTGTTCAGGTTCTTCAATGCATCCTCATTTTCCCCTTTCAGAAATTTTAACCAGCCAATGTTATTATAAACTATAGCAATGTCATCTCTGAAAATCAGGGACTCTTGATAATCCAAAAGTGCCTTATCGTAATCTTTCAGCCTTTCACAGGCAACCCCACGGCTTATCAGGGCTTCCGGAAATCTTGAATTTATTTTTAAGGCCCTTGTATAATATTCTACAGCAAGCGCATAGTTTCCTTTATCAAAACTCTTTTCTCCCAGATTAAAGAAATCTCTGCTACTGTTCTGTCCAAGAATATTTTGTGACAGAAAGGGCAGAATGAATAGTAAAATTAACAGGAATTTTTCAGGCATTTTTTTATTTTGATTGATGATTTACTTTCTCTCTATCAAAATCTGTGCTCATCTTAAATTTTAAGAAAAAAAAACTCCGGCCGGTATCAGCAGGAGTTTTTACTATTTTCAAAGCAAAAATTTTAATCCATAATAAAAGGATAGTCCTCCTGCTCGTAATTGTCAGTGTAAAGCTCTTCTATAGGTGGAAATTCTGATTCCTCGGCAAATTGAACAGCGTCATCTATTTCCTGTTTTACCTTAAGTTTTATAGCATCTACCTGCGATTGAGTGGCATGCTTCTTACTTATCAGCTTGCCCTCAATAATTCCAATAGGATCTTTTTCTTTATATGATTTTTCCTCCTCTTTTGTTCTATACTTGGCAGGGTCAGACATTGAATGTCCTTTGTAACGGTAAGTGCGTATTTCCAGAAAGACCGGTCCTTTTCCGGAACGTACATGTTTTGCAGCAGCTTCAATTTCATTGTGAACAACTTCTACATCCATTCCGTCTATCTGTTTGCTTGGCATTTCATAGCCATGTCCCAGTTTATAGATATCGGTAACATTTGAAGTTCGTTCAACAGAGGTGCCCATTGCATAAAAATTGTTCTCACAGATAAATACCACAGGCAATTTCCAGGTCATAGCCATATTGAAAGTCTCGTGCAAAATTCCCTGACGACAGGCACCGTCACCAAACAAACAAAAAGTCACAGAGTCCTTGTTTTTATATTTGTCTGCAAAGGCAATTCCTGCACCCACACCTATCTGTCCTCCTACGATGCCATGACCACCGTAAAAGCGGTGTTCGGCAGAAAAGAAATGCATCGATCCGCCTTTTCCCTTTACATTACCGGTGTATTTCCCATATAATTCAGCCATACAGGATTTGCTGTCTATACCCTTAGCCATAGCAGCACCGTGCTGACGGTAGGCGGTAATCCAGGCATCATCGGGACGGGTAGCGGTTTTCATACCGGCATAAATTGCCTCCTGGCCAATACACAGATGTAAAAATCCACGGATTTTCTTCTGAAAATACATCATGTTCGCACGCTCCTCGAATTTGCGCATACGCAACATCAGTTCGTACCACTCAAGGTACATTTTCTTGGAAAATTTTTTAGCTCCGGTTCCTTTTTTAGACTTAGACTCGGTTTTTGTAGTTTTAGCCATAGCGCTGAATTTGGTTTTCTTAGTTTTTACAGTTCAACAATAATGATATGTTGTTATTTGTTCTGCAAAGATAAGCATTAAGTTTTATACTTGAATGCTTTTGATAGCAAAAATATACTTCCGGATTTTTGAATTATTGCTGCTTCTCAAATATATTCAGGTTCATCTCGGGAACTCCTTCAGCAGGAATCACCAGTTTTCCCGCTGTTTTTCCCTGAATTTCCTCAACGGATACTCCCGGTGCCCTTTCCATCAAATGAAAAGCACCCTCCCGGATTTCCAATACCGCCAGGTCAGTTACTACCTTTTTTATACAGTTTACACCTGTCAGTGGCAGGGAACATTTTTCCAGTAACTTGGATTGCCCCTTGCGGTTTGTGTGCATCATAGCAACAATTATATTATCTGCAGCTGCTACAAGGTCCATCGCACCTCCCATTCCCTTTACCATTTTGCCGGGAATTTTCCAGTTTGCAATGTCTCCGTTCTCTGCTACTTCCATCGCACCCAAAACGGTCATGTCTATATGTGAACCACGTATCATTTCAAAACTCTGTGCCGAAGAGAAAAGGGCAGCCCCCGGAAGGGTCGTAACGGTCTGTTTTCCTGCATTGATCAGATCCGCATCAACATTTTCTTCCGTAGGGAAGGGGCCCATACCCAACAATCCGTTCTCAGATTGTAAAAATACTTCTATTCCCTCCGGAATGTAGTTTGCCACCAGGGTAGGAATTCCAATTCCCAGGTTTACATAATATCCGTCTTTCATTTCCTGTGCAATGCGCATGGCAATGCTTTTTTTATCTAAAGCCATCTTTTATATTTATTTTGTTCATCCGAAAATCACAAAATCTTCATGATCTCTTCTGAATTCCCTTATTATTAAATTAATTGGATCTTACCGTACGTTGCTCAATACGTTTTTCATAATTTACCCCTTTGAAAAGTCGCTGCACATAGATACCCGGTACTTTTATCGCATCCGGTGCAATCTCTCCGGGTTCTACTATCTCCTCCACTTCAGCTATAGTTATCTTTCCGGCCCTAGCCATCATCGGATTGAAATTCTGCGCAGTACCCTTGAATATCAGGTTGCCATAGGTGTCGGCCTTCCAGGCTTTTACCAAAGCAAAATCTGCCTTCAATGCATGCTCCATAATATAGGGGCGACCGTCAAAATGTTTAACTTCCTTACCTTCAGCAACTTCAGTTCCATAGCCTGTCGCTGTATAAAAGGCAGGGATTCCCGCTCCTCCCGCTCTGATCCTTTCAGCCAAAGTACCCTGCGGTATCAGGTCTACCTCCAGTTCTCCACTCAATAACTGACGTTCAAACTCGGCGTTCTCTCCCACATAGGAAGACATCATTTTCTTTACCTGATGTTGTTCGAGCATCAGCCCGATGCCAAAACCGTCTACCCCGGCATTATTCGAAATGCAGGTCAGGTTTTTTACTCCGGCCTTAACCAAGGCAGCAATACAGTTCTCCGGTATTCCGCACAAGCCGAAGCCTCCCAACATCAAGGTCATGCCATCTGTAATGCCCTGAATCGCCTCTTCAGCATTTGCAACTATTTTGTTCATCTCTTTTCTGTTTTTATGGATTGTAATAAACGGTTTTTTATCATTCGTTTTTCTGAGTTGCTAAGCTAAGGTTTTTTTTATAAAAAGAAAAAGATTGACCCTTTTGAGTCAACCTCCTGTTGCATTCTTACATCTATTCTCTGAAAATATCAGCATAAAAAAAGAGATTGCCCAAAAGGCAATCTCTATATATTATATCTAAATGAGTTATTCCTAGAAATAAAACATCATAAATACAGCTCCGTTCAAATTATCAACACCTGCATTGAAAAGAGTATTTCCAGCTACATTTGAATTTTGAATCATAACATCTCCAGTTGATGCTTCATAGTATTCTGAAGATATAGTAGACTCAAAAGTGGAATTGATCATGAATCCCCATCCGAATTCACATCCCATAGATAATTTAGGGGCAACAAAGTATTCAACACCTACAAATCCTCTCAATCCAAAACCAAACGTAGAGTTTCCGGAATTATCCAAAACACGCATATTGCCGTCAAGATTTGTTCCGTAGTTTGTGGAAGTAGGAATCATATTAGTTGCTGAATGACCATTACCATAACTATAGGTGTTTGCATTATTTTGATAGTTGAAAATTACATCAGCACCATAGTAGCCCTGAATTCGTCCTTTTCCTCTTCTCATCTCATAACCCAAAGCAAGAGTGTAAGTACCTCCATCAAATTTCCAGCTATCGATAACCATGTCAAGAGGATCATTTGATGCATCATCCTGAACATAAGTTCTGTTTTCCATTGACATCAGATTGAAGCCAAAATTCACACGGACAGCTGTCTTGTTTGATAACATGTATTTCCCCATCAATACCTGATTGCCGAATGTAGTGAAAAATTTATTCCCTGAGGCAAACTGATTATTAGTGTTAGCATTAAATGCATTACCAAACCAGTTGAAAAATGGTATCATGTTTACTCCCAATCCTATTTCTCCGGATTCAGGTAGAATTAATTGTCCGTTTTTACCTTTTAGTGGTTCTTCAGTGTCTTCCTGAGCTGAAACATTAAAAGCAAAAATGGAAAATATCATTAACAAAAAAATATTTTTCATATTATATGTTTTAATTTCATACCTACAATATTTAAATATTGTAATTTGTATGAATAAGTTTATTAAAGTTGATTTCAGCTAATTATTTCTCAGTATACATGTTACCATCTAAAACCTGAATATCTGCACCGTCAAAAATTGTGTAGGTGTCATCCGCTCTTTCGTAGATTCTTGTGTCGGTTGTATCTCTGTCAGGAAGGTTTCCTGAAGCAGCTAATCTCCATGTTTTTGTCAAAGATAAGTCAGGATACTTAACAGTTACAGTAGCATCTTTTGAAATTGCAGGCAATGAAATAGAAACCATTCCGTTTCCGTCTACAGCTGCAGTCCATGTTTTCATTTCATAAGCAAAATTAGTGTCTGGATTTACCTGATATTCTTCGGTATCCATTACAAACTGTATAACTGTACCGGCCGGTACTTTTTCGTCAGTATCTGTACTCGCTAATGTGTCATTTGCAGTATTGTTGTTAACTTCCAATTCCAGGGAAATCATTCCTGTACCAGGTTCAGCAGTGGTAGTTTGCTCCTTTGAACATGAGGTGCCGATAATAGCAATAGAAAACATAATTGCTACTGCATAAGTTACTTTCTTCATACTTTTAGAATTTTTTTTTAATAAATAAATTTGATTTGTGGTATTTTATGAAGCGTAAATCTATGTTTTATTTTTTAATTATTACTAATCTGTTAAATGTATTTTTGTTGAAATATTCTTGTTTGTGATTTTTTTATTGATTTACCTGATAGGTTTTTGCTTTTAAGTAATTGATAGTTATTGGTTTATAGTTTATTTTTATCTTGCGGACTTGGGGGGGGATGATTTTGTCAATAGCCGTTTATGTTAACGTAATGTTAATTTATATGCTGTTCTTGTTTTTTAGAATGCTTTTTTATGCTTCATAGTAGATTCGTTTTTAATTAGTTGAACTTTATTTGTTATCCTAATTTCAAAACTTTTTTACTTGATTTTCTATTTTTGATTATATATTTACCCCCTAACCAATTATAATGACATCAACTATGCTCAGAAATTTAGTTTTTTTTAATTTTTTTGCCCTTTATTTTTTCATCATACCGACAGGGGCTTCTGCACAGTCTACATTCTCGAATGTGGCTCCGGCACTTAATCTTAACCATATCTGTCAGGGCGAGGAAATGGGGGGCGGTGCTGCTTTTTTCGATTTTAATAACGATGGCTGGCAGGACATTTATGTGACCGGTGAATATACTTCCGATGTGCTGTACCAAAACAATGGGGACGGAACCTTTACAGATGTTTCTCTTGCTGCGGGGATAGTTTCTATTACTGATTCTTTGCATACAATGGGGGTCGCTGCAGGCGATATTGATAATGATGGCTACCCTGAAATATTTGTTTCAACCACCAAGGGAGATGCTTCTCTGTTCTTTAAAAATAATGGCAACGGCACCTTCACTAACATCGCTGCTACTGCAGGAATTACGGATACTTTCTGGAATTACAGCGCTACCTTTGGTGATTATAATAAAGATGGATTCCTCGACCTATATGTTGGTAATTATGTTGAAGTTCCGGGTTTTTTATATGATTCATTATTCAATACTATTGGCTTCGATCATTACTGTTCCGCCAATAATTTTTATCTAAATAATGGCAACGGTACCTTTACCGATATTATTAATACCCTCAACCTTTCGGATACCTCCTGCAACCTCGCCACTACCTTCACGGATTTCGACAACGACAATGACCTCGATATCTATAATGCCAATGATTTTGGAAGATGGGAACTGCCCAATTCTCTCTATAGAAATAATTACCCGGCCAATAATTACTCCGATATCAGTGTGTCCTCGAATATGAACGCTCAGATTTATGGAATGGGTATAGCTATCGGAGATTATGATAAGGACCTCGACCTCGATTATTACGTGACCAATATCGGTCGGAATATCCTGATGAAAAATAATAATGATGGGACCTTCACCGATACTACCGCCGCCGCAGGTGTAGAAAATACCTGGGTAATTACCGATTCAGCCTATGCCACAGGTTGGGGGACGGCTTTTCTTGATGTTGACAACGACAGCTACCTCGATCTATTTGTAGTCAACGGCTATATTCAAGCACTTGAACCGATGTCATTGCTAGACCCTGATAAACTGTATCTAAATAACAGAGATGGTACATTCTCCGATATATCTGTTGCAGCAGGTGTCGATAATACTCAGATGTCAAGGGGCTTTTCTTATGCCGACTTCGATAATGACGGCGATCAGGATATGTTGGTGGTTCCTATCAAGGATTTATATCTTGTAGATACGGTTCCTGTATTATTGTATGAGAATAATCTCTCCAACTCCAATAACTGGCTCAAAGTAAAATTGCAGGGTACCGTCAGCAACAGGGATGCTATCGGGGCTCATATTATAATATATTCAGCTGCCGGAATCTGGCTCCACGAAGTAATGCCTTCCGGAAGCCACGCTTCTCAAAATTCGCTGATCGCTCACTTTGGGCTTGCTTCCGCAACTACCGTCGACAGCCTGAAGATCATATGGCCGAACGGTGGAATTCAAAAGGAATACAATGTCGCTGCCAATCAGGATGTTACCATTGTTGAAGGTAATTTTTCCGCTTCTCTTTCCGATTTTAATATTGAAAATTCACTTGCCGTTTTTCCAAACCCTGCAAGTGATCAGTTTAATATTCAGATTGATTTAATCCATGAATCTTCTTTCATTTTGGAAATAAGCGATAACTTGGGGCAGATTATTGTTTTCAGGCAGTATGATACTGCCAAAGGTCAACAAAATCTGTTTTTCGATAAACATCTCATTGGTCTGCCTTCAGGAATTTATAATGTCTCAGTCAAAACATTATATACTACTATGACCAAAAAGATCTGTGTTCTTTAGTTACTTTAAATACAATTTTAAATTAAATACTGATTATCAATGTTTACAAAAAAAATTACACTGTTTTTCTGCAGCCTGCAAATTTGTACTTTATCATTTGCCCAGACTAGTTTTTCAGATGTTGCTGCCTCCTCAGGTATCGACTTCAGATGTTTTGTCAAGGAAATGGGGGGCGGCTGTGCCTTTTTTGATCTGAATAACGATGGACTCGAAGATATTTACCTGACTTCTGCCCGCGAACGGGATGCACTCTATATCAATAACGGCGATGGTACCTTTTCTGATATTACGGTCGCTGCAGGTTTACGGCAAACTGAAAACTTTGCTTGTATGGGTGTCCTCACCGGGGATATTGACAATGATGGTTACCGTGATATATTTATTAATACCGCCAAAGATGAACACAGCCGACTGTTTCTCAATAACGGTGACAGTACTTTTACCGATATTTCTGTAAGTTCAGGAATCTCTGCCGATTCTGCCTGGGCTTATTCTTCGAGCTTCGGAGATTACAACAACGATGGCTATATAGATATTATCGTTGGAAACTATCTGGATACAATGGGCTTTATCAAGGACTCCACTAATGTTAATATTATTGGCTACCAACATCAGTGTTCCCCGAATACTTTATGGTTGAATAACGGAGATCAGACTTTTACCAATGTTGCGGCTACCACCGGGGCAGGGGAGACAGGTTGTAACCTCTCTTCTGTTTTTACGGATTACGATAACGATAATGATGTGGATATTATGAATGCCAATGATTTTGGAATATGGGTCTCTCCCAATACACTGTTGCAAAATAATTACCCCCTCAATTCCTTTTCCGATGTTTCTGTGGCTGCCAATGCCAATGCGGCTATCTACGGAATGGGTATTGCAGTCGGAGATTATGACCGCGACCTCGACCTTGATTACTATATTACCAATATCGGCAGAAATGTTTTACACCATAATAATGGGAATGGCACTTTTACCGATAGGGATAGTATGGCAGGGGTTTCAAATACCTATGTGATTCAGGATTCTACTTACACCACAGGCTGGGGAACAGGCTTTATGGACATAGATAATGACGGGTTCCTGGACCTCATGGCTGTAAATGGCTTCATTCAGGTGGTTGACCTTTTTGAAACGGCTTATTATGACCCCGATAAATTGTATCACAATAATGGTGACGGTACTTTTACTGATATATCTATGACGGTAGGTGTCGACGATTCTACCGTAAGCCGTGGTTTTGCCTACGGCGATTATGATAATGATGGAGACAACGATTTTCTCGTACTGCCGGTTACCAACGACACGGCCTTTACCCGAAGGGCAATCCTTCATAAAAATGACCTTAGTAATTCCAATAACTGGCTTAAAGTTAAATTGCAGGGAACGGTGAGCAACCGGGATGGCTTCGGTGCGCATATTCAGCTTTTTGATAATGGCATTTCCTGGGTGCACGAGGTCAACAGCGGTGGTTCGCATTCCTCTCAGCATTCTTCCGTTGCTCATTTTGGCCTCGGAACTATAGGTTCAGTCGATTCTGTTGTCGTGCTTTGGCCTTCAGGTCTCAGACAAACGCTCGTAAATGTCAGTCACGGTCAACAACTCACTGTTATCGAAGGACTGACTGTGAATGTCGCTCAGGTCGACGATCCTGAAAGTTTTCAACTGATGGTCTATCCTAATCCCGCAAAAGAAGTACTGAATATCTTCACTCAGAACCTGAATACGGAAGCTACTCTTTCCATTTATTCTGCTATGGGTAATTTGGTTTACCAAAAAAATATGGCTGCAAATGCTTCTTCTGTAAAAATTAATTTGTCGGAATTAACTCTCTCTTCCGGGCTGTATTTGATTTCTCTGAAGAGTGAAAATTATCTTGCAACTAAAAAAATTCTTATTTATTAATTGTAAAAAACGTACCGGTTCCCTGAACTTATATGGCTGATTCCGGGTTTTGTCATTGATTGTTTCTGATTTTTTAATTATTTATGATGAATAAAAAAGATAAAAATAAAATCCCGCAATCCGATAACCTTTTTACGGATGAAGAACTTGAACAGGACCTCACAGAGGATCAGCTGAAAGATAAAGGACTGAAAATATCGGATACCTGGCTCTACAATCTATTCATAAAGTCGGCTTACCGCCTGCTCAAAAAACCGCTGACTATCTTCAGGATCCTCAAAAAAGCGGTCGAAAGATTAAAACAGTACGAATCTGTACGTGAATTCGCAGAGGATGCCAAAGAAAGATTGGATGTTATTATCCGTATGTTGAGGGCGTATGCAGAAAAGGAGTATACAGAGATCTCTAAAACCAATGCTGCCCTTAGCCTTGCTGCTATCCTGTATTTTCTTTCTCCTATCGATCTGTTGCCAGATTTTCTGGCTATAGGCCTTATCGATGACCTCGCAGTTCTAACCTGGGTTTACTTCAATTTTCAATCTGAAATCGAAGGTTTCCTCGAATGGGAAGATGAAAATAAATTAATGCGGATCGAAATTAAAGGTCTTGAAGATATAGAAACTGAAGACTGATCTTTTAATCAAATTACTCTCAATTTGCTGACACGATACTTCTTTCATATCGCTTATAATGGTAAAAATTACCATGGTTGGCAACGTCAGCCTAATGTGCGTTCCGTACAGGAGGTCATAGAAAGTCGTCTCGCTGAAGTGCTGCGAAGGCCATCAATTACTATTGTCGGTTGTGGTAGAACCGATGCCGGAGTGCACGCTTCTCAGTTCTTTTTCCATACCGACCTGAATGTCTCTCTAAATGAAGACCTTCTCTTTGTGCTTAATAAAAGACTGCCCGACGATATCTCAGTCTTTGATATCATCAAACTTGAGGATAAGATCCACGCCCGCTTCGATGCCAAAGAAAGAATTTATGACTACTTTATCCATACATCCAAAAATCCTTTCCGCAAAGATGTCAGTGCACTATATGATGATAAGGTGTTGAACCTGTCAGAAATGAATGCCGCTGTCAACCTTCTGACGAAATATGAGGATTACCGAGCATTTTGTAAGCAGCCTGACTTGCATAATACGACCATTTGTAAGGTGCATACCGCCAAACTGTTCTCTAAAGTTAATGGCAATGAATTACGTTTTCATATTGCCTCTAACAGATTCCTCAGAGGGCAGATTCGTATTATTGCCCAAAAACTGCTCGATATTGGTACCGGAAAGTTTTCAGTTTCTGAATTTGAAGATTGTCTGGCTTCTAAAAATCGGCCTGAATTGATAAAACCGGCTCACCCTGAAGGCCTTTTTCTCTCTAAAGTCTCTTATCCTTCCTTAAATTTGCCTTCTCCCTGCTCTTTTTTATCTTTAGATGATTCTTGGCAGGAATTTTAGTATATTTGTTCTTGTTTTACCTTTTATCAGTCTTTATTCCCGACAATAATTAAAAAAATTGCAAAAAATGTTAAAAATTATTCTTTCCATTTCCTTTTTGATTGTCTTTTCTGCTTTCTCTTTTGCACAGTTTCCAATTACTGTTAACGAAATTGATGTTCAACCCAATGCCCTGACTACCTACGAAGGGGACCTCGAAGACGGACGCAAAATGTCCGACCTCTCCTGGGCGTCACGTAGTTCCGTAGCTTGCTTCCCGGCTACTCAAAATGATAAATTTGATGGCAATCATGTTTTGCATGGTTTTGTGATGCCTGAATATTCTGAAGTAACTATTACGGTAGAACCACATAACCACAGGGCTGATTTCTCCATCTATGGTTATCAGGTTGGTACCAATAATTATCCGGTTGCTCCAAAATTGTCTTCCTGCACTTCCTGTGAAGCCGATTATAAATGGGACTATAAAAAAGATGGAAAAACACAGGACTACAGAAGAACCATTAAATTTACTTCTTTTAAGAATAGCTATAATGTTTTTCTGGGCGTTTCCGCTGCCAATGCACTCACTAAATGTGAATACACCGTCAAAATTAATATCACTTCCAAAGACAGAAATTCCAAACCTCAGGAAAAACTCAAAATGTATAAGGCTCCGGCAAAGGCCAATGCTACAAAAATATACCTCGGTGACCTCAAAGAGGGAGTCAAAAT
>CAJQOX010000029.1 GCA_905480075.1 uncultured Aureispira sp.
AATAAAAAAGCTTGTATATTTGCCACGCATTAAGATGAAAGGCGAGGTAGCTCAGCTGGTTAGAGCGCAGCACTCATAATGCTGAGGTCGGGGGTTCGAGTCCCCCTCTCGCTACTAAAGAAGACTCAACGGCATATTTCGCTGTTGAGTCTTTTTTTTTGTATCTCCCTTCAATCTTCAACCCATGAATCAAAACTTAAAACAAAAACTCTACGAGTCCTGCAAAAATTATCTGCAGGTCCGCCTCGACGCTATCAATGACCGACTCAGAGATATAAGTGATTCTATGACCTCGGAAACCAAATCGAGCGCAGGAGATAAATATGAAACAGGCAGGGCTATGCTGCATCTCGAAAAAGAAAAGCAAATGACACAGATGGCAATGCTTTCGGTATCCAAAAAAATACTCAGTGGCATCAGTCCGGAATCCGTCTTTGATTCGGTTCAGTCAGGTGCGCTGGTGAAAACCTCGCAGGGGACTTTCTATATTGCTATCAGTGCCGGAAAAATGAAGGTGGATGGTCAGGAGTTCTTTTCAATTACCCTGGCTTCCCCAATAGGGAAAATGCTTTTCAATAAGAAGAAAGGGGAGGCCTTTGATTTCAGAGGGAAAAACTATCTGATAGAAGGTGTACTATGATTTTCAATTTTAAGAACATAGGTTAAATACCAATTTTTAAATGTTTTCAGCAATCCTTTGTTAAGAAATATTACTACTTTTATACGGTACCAATATAAAATATAATGGATTCAGCTATACAGCAATATAAGAAATACATTTTTATAATCACTTTTAGCCTTTTGTTTTTTCAGCAATGTCTCTCACAGCATTCTGTAGCCCGTCAGTGGAATGATGTACTATTGGAATGTATAAGAAATGACAGGGCAAGACCAACTGTACATGCCCGTAACCTATTTCATGTTTCTATGGCTATGTATGATGCCTGGGCAGCCTATGATGAAGTAGCCCGTCCGTATTTTCTTGGTGATACTGTTGGGGCTTATTATTGCCCCTTCAGCGGAGTGGATTTTGCCTCTCCCTTATTGCAGGACAGAGACGCTGCCAAAGAAGAAGCTATCAGCTATGCAGCCTACCGATTGTTAAAACACAGATTTCAGAATTCTCCCGGTGCAACAGTTTGTATACCTTTAATGGATACACTATTCACTCATCTGGGATATAATGCTCAGATGACGAATGCCAGTCATAGTTCTGGAATTCCTGCTGAACTAGGAAACTATATCGCTGCTGAAGTAATTTCTTTTGGCCTTCAGGACAATTCCAACGAACAAAACGACTATGCAAATACCTCTTACACACCTGTCAATAGCCCTTTATTTCAAAATTTCCCCGGAAATCCGAATATACAATATCCAAATAACTGGCAACCGCTGGCACTGGATACTTTTGTAGATCAGAGTGGCAACCCATATACAACTAATACACCCGAATTTTTAAGTGAAGAATGGGGCAACACAATTCCATTTTCACTGTCAGATTCAGAAAAGAGTATTAATGTACGAAATAATGATACTTTTATAGTATATCATGACCCCGGCATGCCCCCTTTATTGGATACAAACGATTTGTTTGGGGCCAATGCAGAATACAAATGGAATTTTGCTTTAGTAGCTTTATGGTCTTCTCATCTTGATCCCGCAGATAGTTTCATGATAGATATTTCGCCGGGCAGCATAGGTAATATCCTCAGCTACCCCGATTCCTTTGCCGATTATCCTTTGTTTTATGATGCCTTTAACGGGGGAGATGCAAGTACAGGGCATACGGTTAATCCTGTAACAGGCCTGCCTTATGTTCCTCAGCTTGTCAGAAGAGGAGATTATAGCCGGGTGCTTGCAGAATTCTGGGCGGATGGTCCTGATTCTGAGACCCCGCCCGGACACTGGTTTTCTTTGTTGAACTATGTCAGTGATCATCCACTTTTCCAAAAAAAGTGGAAAGGCACAGGACCAATTCTTGATGATTTGGAATGGGACGTAAAAGCCTATTTTACCCTGGGAGGAACTATGCATGATGTTGCTATTGCTGTATGGGGGGCAAAAGGATGGTATGATTATATACGCCCTGTATCTGCCATTCGTTTTATGGCTGAAAAAGGACAGTGTACGGATACTTTGGCAGCTAATTTTTCTGATTTGGGCATTCCACTCTTTCCAGGATATATAGAATCTGTGGATACCGGGGATATCCTTCAGGGGGCTGCCTTTCAACATATTGGTAAAATAAAAATTAAGGCATGGAAAGGCCCCGATTATATTAATGACCCGGATACGGATATTGCAGGTGTGGATTGGATCCTGGCAGAAAATTGGTGGCCCTATCAGCGCCCGTCTTTTGTTACGCCACCCTTTGCCGGATATATTTCAGGACATTCTACTTTTTCCAGTGCTGCAGCAGAATTAATGGCTCAAATAAGTGGTAATCCATTTTTTCCCGGAGGGATGGGAGAGTTTTTTGCCCCTCAGAATAATTTTTTGGTCTTTGAAGAAGGTCCTTCCTCCAATGTAGTTCTTCAGTGGGCAACCTATAAGGACGCTGCCGATCAATGTAGCCTTTCGAGAATATGGGGGGGGATTCATCCTCCTGTAGATGATATTCCGGGTAGAAAAAAAGGAGTGAAAATCGGATCGGATGCTGTTTTCTTTGCTGAAAAATATTTTACGGCCAATGATTTTATCATCTTACCCGATACTGCTGTTTGTGATGATGACAGTTTGAATGTTTTTGGAAATTTTGTCAATACTGCCGGAGATTATTATCAATACAATCTGAATCAGGATGGTAATGACAGTATTATCTTACAGACTATAATTGTTAACCCTACTTATTCGATCACATTGAGCGATTTGAGTATTTGTTCCAACGAGTCCGTTTTAATTTTTAATCAGGAACAAAATACTGCAGGGGTATATTATGATACTCTTCAGACTTCTGAGGGATGTCAGCTTCTGATGAATCAGGAATTATTTGTCGATACGGTAACAGAGGTTACACTTCATCCTTTTTCTGTTGATACAATATGTTCAGGAACAGATACGATTTCTTTGCCTTTTGCCTTCCCTGCAGGAGGGACATTTAATGGCACAGGACTCATGAGTAATTACTTTGACCCCAATATTTCAGGAGTAGGGAGTTTTGATATTTTGTATTCTTTTACCAATACTTATGGATGTACAGATGAAGATACTTCCAATATCGTAGTAGAACTTTGTATGGATACAGACCAACAAAATAATATCTTTTCCTTTTCTGTTTATCCAAATCCCGGTGATGGAAAGTTTACAATATCTTTATCAGGAGTATCTGATACAAAGGGACACATACGTTTGTACAACGCATTATCCGGACTTTTATTTGACAGAGGCATATCCTTGGATAATTCCATTAAATTGCTGGATATAAGTGAATATAGTTCCGGGCTTTATTATCTTGAATTGTTGTCGGGGAATAAAAGGATCATAAAAAAAATTATAAAATATTGATTCTTGCAGGAATAGCTGAATCCTGAAGTTTTAATGTATTCTTATTTTATGATAAGAGAATTTGTCATTCATCATGATTTGAATAAAATATATTCCTTTCTCTAAATGCCCTGCATCAATAATTAGTTTTTCCGCAGGTTTTTTTATTATTAAAGGAGAAAACTCAATACCCGAAATGTTGAAAACTCTGACACTTAAGTCTTCTAAGCCCGAAGGTAAATTTCCAATATAGAAATAACCTGATGTCGGGTTAGGATAAATATTAATATTATTATTGTTGAAAGTTTTAACTGCCTGAAGAATAAGAGGAAGATTCACCGTCATAGTTTTTTCACAAAAGACAGAATCTGTCACTGTAAGGGAATAATTTCCAGCAGGAATTCCGGAAAGATCAGAACTTGTCTGACCATTAGTCCATAGGTAGGAATAAGGTGATGTACCTCCTGACACTGTTGTATAGACAGTGCCACCTAATCCAAAAGAATCAGCTATAGTTGTAAATTGAATAATTAAAGAATCAGGTTGAGACAGAGAATCAGCGGATACAGATATACAACCATTAGCATCCGTAACCGTTACAGAA
>CAJQOX010000030.1 GCA_905480075.1 uncultured Aureispira sp.
TGAGTAAGATATTGATTTTTCCCGGATCTTTGGGAGTATAAGAAAGGACCCAAGCGCCATTTTCATCCTCTTTCATATAATTCCAATTGGTATGTTCATCCATCAGGGCTACTTTGAGTGCAGCAGGGATAAGCAATTTGAATTGATAAGTAGTGCCGGCGATGAGGTTTTTCTGCGGCGGGGCTTTGAGCACTCTTACCGGTGTTTTGACATCATAGCACTTGGGAAAGGTAGCATTTTTATTTTTGAGAATTTTCTGATAGGTCAGGTATGCATCAAAACCAAGACGGAAGTAGTTTTTGTTGACTTTAGGGAGGCTGCAGTAAGCTTTCATATCAATCGCCGGTTTTATTTCATCTATCAATTTGCCTTTAGGAAAATGATCAAAAACCGCTCTGAAGGGGTCGACATTAAACCAGTAATTATCGAAGCTTTTGGTGCAGGTGATACGCCCCCCTATATTTTCGGCATATCCTTCACCCCATGTTGCATCAAAAATTCTCCATTTTCCTTCAATTTTGATTCTGTTCCATGCGTGATTTGTTTGAGTAAAAGAGGCGACCTGAGCAAATCCATATCCTTTTGCATAGCCTTTAACAACTTCTATCTCGAGGCCCATTTGATTGCCCAAGGCAGCATAGAGATTAGAAAACCCTTCACAAACAGCTGTTCTGCTTTTGAGAACAGCTTTTGCAGAGACATCACCATAGCTTGTATTATTATAACCCTTTACATCATAATTAATATTTTTTGTCAGCCATACGTAAACAGACCTCGCCTTTTCCAGATCATTTTTACAGCCCTCCTGAAGAAATAGTGCGAGGGAAGAAATTTCTTTTTCCACGTCAGGAGTAGCATGCAGTGCATGATAATCGACAGACTCAAAAGGGTCTTTAAAGAAATCAGCATAAATACCTTCATTATCTTTCGAATTATTGAGGCTTCTGTTTGAATTTAGTTCTACTGATCTGTTTGAATCTGAGGCGTTATTGCAGGAATACAATAAAGCAGCACCAAAAAGAGTAAAGACTAAGGAAAATGTAGTAGGATTGATAAACATAGGAGGTTGCAATTTAACAGATGAGAAAAAAGGCTACAGTAAAAAAAATTGCTGTATAATAATATATGTATAATTAAGTCATTTTTGTGTACTGATTCCTGTACTTATTTACTTTTTTTTATGAATTTAACAAAAAACAAAATCAAAAAAACCAAAGGAATAAAATACAATCAACTTATATACATAGCATTACACGTTAGACATATCACAACACAATAACAAATAACAAGTGTAAAAAATGAATAAATAAAGATAGTAAAAAATTAGGATAAATTAAGAATGAGACAGCAAGTCTACAATCAAAATTCTGCTAAATCATTCTCTGGTCAAAAAAATTATATAAATTGCATAAAATTTTTAAAAATAAAAGAGGCAGGGACTACTACAGATTGTCTCAGGTATTAATAAAGTAAATAATATAAATAACAACAGGACAAAATGAATATTAAGCTCAGAAACTATTTAATACTACTAACCGCCCTTATAATTACCGGGTGTAGTAACAAACAAAATTCAACGGAAGATTCCGGACATTCCGACAAAGAAAATCATTCACTTTCAGAAGATATACACGATGCTAATAAAATAACACATCATGCCGCCTATTCCGTGTCCTGTATTGGTCCTGAACATGCACAATCCCCTATTAACATACTTTCTCAGAAGACAAGTAAAGGCAAACATAATGTGACCTTTAAATTTGAGGATAAGATAAACAAAATAGAGAATCTCGGACATACCGTTCAGTTGGATTTTGAACCCGGGAGTACAATTACACATGACGGCAAGACCTTTGAGTTCAAACAGATGCATTTCCACACCCCTTCAGAACATCTGATAGACGGGGTGACCTATCCTATGGAGATGCACATTGTCAATCAGCTGATCGATCAGAAAGAGGGAGAAAAGGCAGAATATCTAGTCATTGCCGGTCTTTTCAAAATGGGAGAAGAAAGTCTTTTTATCAGTGAATTTATTGATGCTATACCCAAGGAGGCACATACCTCGCTGAAGATAGAACCTGGTGTTGTTCGTCTGAATGATTTGCTACATGGTTCACCACAGGAACAAATGGCTAACTGTTTTCATTATGAGGGGTCACTAACAACAAATCCCTACACCGAATCGGTACATTGGTATGTTTCTAAGCACATTTTTGAAGCCTCCCCAGAACAGATACGGCGTATCAATCTGATAGAAGGAGATAATGCCCGACATGTACAAGCCTTATATGGACGTGAGGTAATAAAGGAACAACAACAATAATTCTTATTTTGATGGAGTATAAAAAGACAGACCTTCAACAGTGGAAGCGGAAGGAACAATACGATTTTTTCAAGAAATTTGACCAGCCATTTTTCAATATTATTGCAGATATTGAGGTTGGCCCTCTTTATCGCTATTCAAAAAAGCATCAGTTATCTTATTTTTATTGTACATTACACAGTCTGTTGAAAACAGTAAATGAGATTACAGAATTCAAGTACCGTATTGAAGGGGAAGAAGTATATGAATACAATCAGATAGATGCCGGGGTAACGATACTTATGGAAGATAAGACCTTTATCTATTGCACCCTTCAATACAAGAGCGATCTTCATCAGTTTGTAAAGGAAGCAAAGGAAGCAGTAGAGGAGCAGAAAAGTTCGAAAGGATTTTTACCTCATGATCGAAAAAATCTGGTATATGTCTCGGCAATTCCCTGGGTTTCCTTTAGCGGTTTTCAGCATGCACGTCAAAACAACCCGCAGGATTCAGTCCCAAGATTTGTTTTGGGAAAGTTTTATGAACAAGGCAATAAGATGAAGATGCCTGTATCGGTGGAGGCACATCATGCATTGGCCGACGGTTATCATATAGGGCAGTTTTTCGAAAAAATACAGGAACATATCAATACTTTATAAATCAGATAATCACCCAATTATATAATTATGTTAGGATTCAAATACATTAAATTCGATGCAATGACACATGTCATACATCATCAGAACGGAAAAATAAAAAAACAAGGAAAAGGTTTGTCCTTCTTTTATTTCAAGCCAAGCAGTTCTATTACCGCAATTCCGATGAGCAGTAATGACCTGCCTTTTATATTCAATGAGATAACCTCTGATTATCAGACGATCACTGTACAAGGTCAGATCACCTTTCGAATCACCGATCCTCAGAAGCTGAGCGAATCGCTGGATTATACCGTCAATGACAAGGGTCAATATAAAAAAGACGACGCCGAAAAATTATCTCAGCGCATCATCAACGAGGCACAGTCGGGCACTACCTCACTGATTCAGGCATTCAACCTGAAGGAATCTCTAAGGGCAACAAAGGATATTGAACAAAAGATAAAGGAAGGGCTTGTAAGTTCAGACACTTTATCCTTGCTGGGAGTGGAAATCATGTCAGTCAACATACTGGCAATAAAGGCCACACCCGAGATGGGGCGGGCACTGGAAACCGAGACCCGCGAGAAGTTGCAGCAGGAGGCAGATCAGGCGATCTATGAACGGCGTAATTTTGCTGTGGAACAGGAACGCCGGATAAAAGAATCGGAACTGAATACAGAGATTGCCGTAGAAGAGAAACACAAGCAGATCATTGAAAAACGGATGGAGTCGAAGGTAGTTGAAACCGAGAACAACAGAAAAATAAGGGAGATGAACATCA
>CAJQOX010000031.1 GCA_905480075.1 uncultured Aureispira sp.
TGAAAAGCCCATGATTTATTGTGCATTCGATATTGTGTATCGAGCAAGTTGACATTATCGAAACGTTTCACAGCTTTTTCCAGTAGGGTTACATTAAAGCCTTTTTTTGCCGCTTCAGCGCTTTTGACAGTAGGAGGAAGTTGAAAAGGGTCGCCGGCAAAAACCACCCTGTTGGCTTTAGATATTGGAATCCAGGTAGCGGGTTCGAGTGCCTGAGCCGCTTCATCGATAATAACGGTATTGAACCTCATTTTTTCGATATGTCGGCTGACTGACCCAACGAGAGTACAACAAATAACATCGGCTTCTTTTAGCGTTTTGCCAATAATATAATCTTCAAGCATTCTTGCCTGATACATCAGGTCTTTGGCCTCTTTATAGCTATCTCTTCTTTCCTGCCGTTCTTTGGGGCCAAAATTTCTTTTATATTTCTCCGCATTTCTACGCAATTTAGCTGATTCAATTTTCATATTTTTGACCTCCTTCATTTCCGGCAATGTCTGCAGGATACCCTCCATAGTATGACCGAGTAAAGATTCGTCCACTCTTGAAATATTACCAATCCGGACGACATTAACACCTACGGATGCCAATTTTTCTGTCAGAAGATCGGTTGCAGAATTGGAAGGGGCACAGACGAGAATCGGAGATTCTCTTTTGATGAGTTGTTGTATAGCTGAAACTATGGTAGTGGTTTTTCCTGTACCGGGAGGTCCGTGAATTACTGCGACATCTTTTGCAGACAAAATACTGCTCACTGCACTGTTTTGCGAACTATTGAGGTTAGGTAATTCAAATGCATATTTCTCGTCATTGAACCTGGCAGGCTTTTTACCAAGTAAAATTTCTCTCAGTTCAGCTAATCTGTCCCCTTTTGCCCCTTTAACATTAAGGACAGCCTTTTCCATTTCCTGATAGGTTCTTTCATCAAAGTTGAGCTGAATTCCTATTTTTCCAGCCAGAATCCACTTTGGCAGTTGCGTGCCATAGAGGATAATTTTCATCCTGTTTTTTTTGATAAAATAGATTACACCTTTTTCTTCGAGGTCTTCGCCGGTAAATTTTTCTGAAAATATACTGACAACCTGACCGGACCTGAATTTATGAGGCTTATCCAGTTGTTTTGTTCTTTCAACCACAATAAAAGGATGTTCCCCGAGGCTCCACCCAGTACTTTCTATCATAACAGGATACCAACAAGCGCCCTTTTGAACCCTTTGCTGAACAGAAAGTTCTTTGAGTAACTTTTCATACTGGTCAGATTCTTCTTTCTTTTCTATTTTTAATAACTCCAGGAGGTTACTGAGTTCTTCCTGAGTAGTCAATAAATTTTGTATTGCCATTTGAATAATTATTTTTGTACAAGTTAAACACTTTTAAATTTTTTAATAATTATTCACAGATAAAGTTAAGTTAAGTCAGTGGAGAAATTGCTACAAAGAATACAATCAATTGTCTAATTACATTTATTAACTAAACGTTTTTTGTATAAAATAGTAGATTTTCTGAAAAATTTACGAGTTTTGTTGCACCTTAAAAGTCAGAAATCAAAGCATTCAGATAAACTCAGGGCCTGTTTTTTGATAATATCGCAGATTATTGCTTTTTTTGACTGAGATATGATTTATAAACTACCTAATAAAAAACCAGCACTTTGAATATATTCTACCATTTCGGGCGTTATATTTTGTTTATAAAAAACATGTTTGCCCGACCCGAAAAGTTTTCCATGTATTGGAAAGAGACTACCCGTCAGATGATTGACATCGGCATTGGTTCTTTGGTAATTATCGGATTAGTATCTGTTTTTATCGGTGCCGTAACTGCCATACAGTTTGCCTATCAGCTGGGTTCCTCTTCGATACCAAAATACTATATTGGATACATAGTAAGAGACATTATGATAATAGAACTCGCACCAACCTTTACCTGTCTTGCCCTTGCCGGCAAAGTAGGGTCAAATATAGCTGCTGAGTTGGGAGGGATGCGTCAGAAAGAACAGATTGATGCATTGGAAGTGATGGGAGTAGATACTACAGCATACCTTGTAATGCCAAAAATCATAGCAGCCGTAGCAGTGATACCCATGTTGGTTGTATTGGCAGCTTTTATGGGAATGGCCGGCGGTTATGTTGCCTGTACTGTTGGGAACCTTGTTTCTGAGGCAGAATTCATGCAGGGGTTACGGGCATTTTTTGATCCTTATAACATATGGATTATGCAAATAAAAGCGGTAGTTTTTGCTTTTTTGCTAACCTCGGTATCCTGTTATCAGGGCTTTTTTGTTACAGGAGGGAGTATTGAATTAGGAAAGGCAAGTACAAGTGCAGTAGTAATCAGTAATATATTGATACTTCTGGCAGATTATATTTTAGCATTACTGCTGACTTAGAAATTATTCTTGCTGAAACAAAAAAAATCTAAAGTTCTGATAAAAAGAATTAAGTATGATTCGTATAGAAAACATAAAAAAACAGTTTGATGAACAAGTAGTACTCAAAGGTATTACCACTGAGTTTGAAAAAGGAAAAACCAATTTAATAATTGGTAAGTCCGGTGCAGGAAAGACAGTCATGCTAAAAATATTAGTTGGCCTTATACAGCCTACAAGTGGTAAAGTAATGTATGGTGACACAGATTTCACTGCATTAAACAACAAACAAAGAAAAGAGATACGGTCTGACATGGGAATGTTATTTCAGGGGTCTGCCTTATTTGATTCGATGACAGTAGAGGAAAACGTACGATTTCCTTTAGATATGTTCACCAAGATGACCTGGGATGAGAAGAAGAAAAAGGTTAATGAGACACTCGACAGAGTTGAACTTACGGGGAGTAATAACAAATACCCCTCAGAGGTTAGTGGGGGCATGCAAAAAAGAGTAGGAATTGCAAGGGCAATAATACTGGACCCTAAATTTCTATTTTGTGACGAGCCTAACTCAGGGCTTGACCCGACCACATCCATGAAAATTGACAAATTAATCCGCAGCATTACAGTTGAAAATCAAATAACTACCGTTATCAACACACATGACATGAACTCAGTTATGGAAATAGGTGACAATATCAACCTGTTACATCTTGGAGAACTCGCCTGGGTGGGCAATTGTAAAGAAGTCATGACAAGCGAAAACACCTTACTTCAGGATTTTATTTTTGCCTCTCCTTTTCTTCAACGTCTTCGTGACGCAGCAGTTTCAAAGAAGCAGTCGTAAGTTCGTTATTTACAGCCAATTACAAGGCAACAAACAGAAATCCTTCGCGCTATTTTGAAAAACCTTTTTCAAATGCGGAACAGTTTAAAAATTTAACATTTTATATATAGCTGAATATCAATACTAAGCGGTTGTTGGTACTGTTTTTTCAATATAGTTAGTACATCCATGAATTAAAAAACCGAAAAACACACTAAGACCCATGAAATACTTCTCTAAATCATTCGCTTATAACTTATTAATAATACTATTAGTTAGCAGTTCAGTAAGTTCATTTGCTTTTTCAACAAACCCAACAATAGAAAACGAGAAAGACCCTATGACTTATATAGTTTATTTTGAGGGAGACATGGAAGAAGCATTAAACAGTAACGATTCTTACATGAAAACATTTATAGAAGTATATGACCTTGAGGTCCTGGAGACTTTTGAATTAGACCACGGAATAAAAGGTTTCATATTAGTTGCACCAAAAGACAAATATGTTCCTTCAGAATTAGCAAAAGAAATTTCATTGATAAAAGATGTATTTATGGTAGAACTAGAGAAAATAGAAAGACTACATCTTGAAAGTTAAAAAACAAACCTTATAAAACGGAAGGGGCTGTCTTAAAAAGACAGTCCCTTTTTTTTGTGGTGGATTATTTCTTTAAGATCAATTTCCTGAGGAGGCTTCTTTTTCCAATTTGAATTTTCGCAAAATATACTGATGCAGTAAATTCTGACAGATCCAGAAAAAGGAGAGAATTAATTCGACCAGTAAAAAAGAACTGCCTGATATACTGCCCTGTAGAATTATAAATAGATACCGCAACATCTTCATTTGAGTCAGAAAGCAATTCCAAGACAAAAAGGCCATTAGAAGGGTTTGGGTAAACTTTTAAAGAGTTATCAGAAAAAGAGGTGAATAGGTTTAAGAGAGAATTGTCACCAATCTCAACACTATCAATATAAATGCACCCTGAAGTATCCGTTGCAGTAACATAATACCATCCCGCATTGAGGCTATCAATAAAAGGAGAACTATCTCCTGTACTCCACGAAAACACCCAACTACTATCTGAAAAATGCAAAAAAGCGGTACCATCATTTACTCCTGAGGAAGAAGCATCCGTTTTGGTAATTGAATCGACAGGACTAAAGAGAAAAACTTCAGAATTCATAAGAACAGAACACCCTCTGAAGTCTGTTACTGTACACTGATAAACCCCAGGACACAAAGCCTGCACATCATAAGAGATAGAATTGTAAGCGTTAGCGTCCCATTGATAGAAATAAGGTAGTGTCCCCCCTGAAGGCAAGGAAAAAGCAGCGCCTGTACAACTATCAGAACATCTCGAAGTCAAAGATGTATCAACAGCAATAAGTTGAAGCGGTTCAACAATAACAGCAGAATCTGAAGCAGTACAATTATTAGCATCTGTTATAGTTACATAAAAAGTACCGGCAGACAAGTCAGAGACAGTAAGCGTGCTATCGGAGGTACTCCAATTGTAAGAAAAAGGGGGCATTCCACCAGACAGGGTAATCGAGGCAACACCATTAGAATCTCCATAACAAGCAATCTGAGTTGTATTTACAGCCATTGCCGGACAAGGGACATTCAGATTTGGTCTTAGAATAATTGCTGCAGGATATCCCTGCGAAGCCATATCTACAAAAGAACCACCATTGAGGCTTAAAAACGACTTACCATCAGAATAGATATTATCAGAAGCCAGTATACCCAAAGTATCAGTCATAGAATTTTCTTTGACAGAAAGAAAGTAAGTACCGGGAGGCAAAACAACATTAGCCGGAATGGTAATATATTGTACACCTTTGGCAGAAAATGCATAATCAAAGGCATTGATTAATGTTGAAGGATATCCTGCTACAGTATTATATAGACTAAGGGTAGCCGTATCGCCGGTATTAGCCCCTTCTGTAGCAAAAGTAATAGATGTTAAGGTAGCCGTGAGGTTCACGTCAAAAACCTGTCCCACTTCAATTGTATTAGCAAAGCCAGGGTTATCGATTGAAAAATCAAGTGAATTATTATCTCTTGCATAGACAGAATCAGTCACTTCAAACCAAAAATCAGTAGTATCATTAGAGGTATTTCCATCCATAAAAGAAGTCGTAGAGACAATATGCCTGAACAAATAACTGCCCCTGCTCAGGGGTTGATAATTACCACTGCTCAAAGTTTTTATTTGAGTGGGTATAATCGTATCGCCTATTCCTGAAAAGCTTTGTAAAGGAGTAATAAAATCAGGACTTTTATATACTTCAGTTGACAGCACAGCATTAAAGGCAGTGGAAGAACCCTGGTTTTTGATCTTAGCTGTAAGTGGGATATTCCAAACCTGTGAGCGTGGTATTTGTGAATACTCCTGATTAGGACTCAGAGCAATAAGGTCATTAAAGCCGCTAACCTGTCTGAGGACGACATCATCAACTGCCAGGCCGGTAGTCCAAAAGCCGCCATCGGAAAAATGAAAAGCGATTAACAGATGCTGAACCCCTATAAAGGCATTAAGGTTTACCATTACATTTTGCCAATTATTACTTCCAGAAAAAGTATCAACAGCCAACCAGTTATTTCCTGTATCTATACTAACCATGAGGTGACTTTTACCTCCAAAGCCAGCATCATGAAATATTTCAGCTTCTAAGTTAATCCCTCCAGTGACAGAAGAAAAATCCTGAACCGGGAGAATAAGATAATCATCCGATTTATTGCAGTTACAGACATCGTCATTAGTCATAGCAAACTGATTGTGAGAAGGAACAAGCCATGTTCCGTTCTGATTGGCATCGGAGGAATCCCCTGTTGAGTACCCGCCATCGGTAGATTGAGTTGAAACCGTCCAGTTCAGGGGCAGGTTCGGGGAAGAAATTGTATCGAAATTTTCAGTGAAAAATATTTGAGCTGATAATGAATGGCAAACAGTAAAAAAAAGGAAAGTAAATATAAAATGTTTCAATGTTGTATGGTTTTTGAACAAGAAGAGTTTAGTATGAAGCTAAAATACTATATTGCGCCGATAATCAGTTCATATCATCATTAAAAAATATAATAATCTAAAACAAAACACATAGATTAATTATATTTTCACTTTACAAATAATACAATTATAAAAGTAAGAGATTATCAATCTTTTTCAAATAATAAAACAAAAAAATTAATACTATGAAAAACACATTAATCACTATTATTTTAATGACAATGTGTACCACAATACAATTTGCACAGCCTAAAGAGATAACCGTACCTCAGCTTTGGGAAGAATACCGGTTTTACCCCAAAATGGTTCCCGGATTTAATTTCATGAATGACGGGAAGCACTATTCAGTAAAAGAAAACGGCGAGATAGTACAATACGATTTAACCTCAGGAGAAAAGACCGGAGTACTATACAGTGCACCCGATCTTAATTTTTCGGGATACAGTTTCAGTACAGACGAGAGCAAGATTATTCTTGAAGTAAACAAAGAACAAATCTATCGTCATTCATCACGGGCTGATTTTTATATATGGAACAGGCAATCAGAAAAGCTGACAGCAGTATCGGAAGCTGGAAAACAGCGGTACGCTACACTGGACAACAAGGGAGAAAAAATTGCATTTGTTCGTTCCAACAATTTATTTTACAAGGAAATCGGCGATAAAAAAGACATTCAGATTACGACAGACGGGGAACATAACAAGATTATTAACGGGGCTACAGACTGGGTTTATGAAGAAGAGTTTGCCATGTCCAAAGCTTTTGAATGGTCACCTGAAGGAAACAGAATAGCCTTTTTAAGATTTGACGAAAGTCAGGTAAAGGAATTCACCTATACCTCCTACAATAGTGGTTTATACCCTGAATACACTACCTTCAAATACCCTAAAGCAGGTGAAATAAATTCAGATGTGACCGTCCACATTTATGATTTATCGACAAACAAAACCATAAAGGTAAAAATCAAAGGAGAATCAGATGATTATATTCCGAGGATAAAATGGGCAAATGACAATCAATTGTGTATAACACAAATCAACAGGCATCAAAACAATTTGAAATTATTGCTTGCAGACTCAAAAAGCGGTAAATCCACCGTGATGCTGAAAGAGCAGAATGATTTTTTCATTGACATTCACGACAATCTTACCTTTCTGGACAATGAGGACTTTATCTGGACTAGTGATGATGACGGATACAATCATATTTACCTGTATAATAAGAAAGGAAAAAAGGTAAGACAATTAACAAAGGGAGAATTTGATGTAACCGACTTTTATGGTGTAGATAAAAAGAACAAGCAAATCTATTTTCAGGCAGCTGCAGAAGGTGCAATGAACAGGGGAATATACAGGGTAACCTTAGAAGGAGGAAGTATGGAATCATTACATAACGAAGAAGGAGTGAATAATGCACAGTTCAGCAGAACCTTTGAATATTATGTAAATGATTATTCAAGGGCCACCGCCCCACCCACTTACAAAGTTTATGAGACGAATAAAAACAGTATTGTTAGGACAATAGAAGATAACAAGAGGCTTCAAACTGAATTAGGTGATTTTAACATGGGGGATTTTGAATTTTTTGAATATTTGAACAGTGACTCTGTAATTCTGAACGGTTGGATGATAAAGCCAGCTGATTTTGACAGCACAAAAAGCTACCCTGTTTTTATGTATGTTTACGGAGGGCCTGGCCGTCAGACAGTAATGAACGAGTGGGGAGGTCAAAACTATATGTGGTTTCAGATGTTGGCACAGAAGGGCTATATAATTGTTTCTGTTGACAACAGGGGGACTGATGCACGGGGAGAGCAATTCCGAAAGTCTACCTATATGAATTTAGGAAAAAAAGAGACGATTGATCAGATAGAGGTAGCAAAGTACTTTTCGAAAAAGCCTTATATAGATTCAGAAAGGATAGGAATATTCGGTTGGAGTTTTGGAGGATATCTGTCAACTGCCTGTCTTGCAAAGGGGGCGGATGTATTCAAGATGGCTATTGCAGTAGCACCTGTTATCAACTGGAAATGGTACGACACAATATACACTGAGCGATTCATGCGTACACCACAGGAGAACGATTCAGGATACGAAGATAACTCACCGATTAATTTTGCAGGCCTGATACGTGGTAAATATTTATTAGTACATGGAATGGCAGACGACAACGTACATTTTCAGAATGCAGCGGAGATGGCATCCGCGTTAATATCTAAAAACATACCTTTTGATGAAGCCTACTACCCCAACAAGAACCATGGCATTTACGGAGGATATACACGGTCACATTTATATAATAAAATGACAGAATTTATATTAAAGAATCTATAAAATGGATTTTTATAACTTATGGAGCAGACATCAGGATAAAACCATGTTGAGTTCCTTCGTAATGATTATATATCAGTATTTTATTAATCTTTTTTCCTGACTTTTTGATCATTGTTTCCTCCGGCAAGGATTTGCCGGAAAACAAATTAGCTGCTAACCAAACGGCAAAAGAAGAAACAGTATAAAAATCAGCGACAAGATTTTTATAGACAAATACTGACTGTTGCTGAAAAATTTGTTTTTGAATATAATCATAATAAAAATCGGTCCGAGCGTCTCCATTATAGCCCAAAAAAAGGGCATCAATATCATCAGGCACTAAATTGTTACGATCTAAGAAAGAACGTATTTTATCCACAATTTCATTTTTATCAGGAAAGCAAATCTGATCAACATCAACAATTTCAGCTATTGAATCATTTGATTTACATGCATCAACAACAAACATAGCGGCACCTTCACCGGAAACAGTACCCTCAGTACCTGAAGAAAGCAAGTTATCAGAACTGACCGTTTCCTTTTTAAACATACCTCTAAGCACATCAATATTATAATTAGCCTGAGAAATTTCCTCAACACCACCAATAATTAATCTTTTGACCTGTCCTTCATCAAATAATAACAGCGCATCCAACAAAGCAGATTCAAAAGCGATTCCATTATTAACATGAGTATTATTATAACCCGTTATTTTTCCCATCAGGGCAAGGGTTCCCGCTATAGAATTTGAAGTGCTTTGCACGAAGTCTGTTGGAGTCAGGGTTCCTTCATTATATTCCACTATCTGATTAAGAAAACTAATAGACTTTTTGATACTTCCGTTAGCGGAACCAATAATTACACCTTCAATATCATCAAATTCATTAATCAATGGCATAGCTGTTCCTACTCCCATACGAACAGATTTACTCATTCTTCTCAACAAGTTTAAGGGCACCATACTTTTATATCGGGGTTCTTTAGCCCAGAACTGACTTTCAGTATGTATTTCTGTTCCCTCTTCAAAAATCTCATTATTATACGTATTCTGAGGAGAGATACAGTACATTTTTTTAATAAACATAGATTTATACTTTTGAAAATATGAGGGAGGAACAGTTACCTCCAAAACCAAATGAATTAGAGAGAACATTCTTCACATTACAATCCGTCGAATATTCAGATATTGGCGAAAGGTTAAATTCTTTGATGGGATTGGTAAAATTCAGACTTTTGTACAATTCACCATATTTCATAGACAGCAAAGAGAAAACAGCCTCAATACTACCTGAAGCAGCAAGCGTGTGACCTGTATAAGACTTAGTGGATTGAAAAGGAGGAATTTTTTGAAAAGTTTCAGATATCCCAAACAATTCGGAATAATCATTATTTTCAGTACCTGTTCCGTGCGCATTAATAAAATCGATTTGCTCAGAGTTTAGTCCTGCGCTAACAAGTGCCTGAGAAATAGAAGCAACAATACCCGAAGCGTCATCTGATATGGAAGAAGGGTGAAAAGCGTCATTGGTATTCCCGTAGCCTTTAACTTCACCGAAAATAAATTTATTGGCGGCCAATTCTTCAGGTTCGAGTATCAAATAAGCAGCCCCTTCACCAAGAGTTAATCCGGACCTGTCCTTATCGAAGGGAGTGCAAGGAAAGGGAGATAATATCCTTAAAGCATTAAAGCCATTGACAGTAAATTTTGCAAGCCCTTCAGCACCGCCGACAATGGCCCTTTTAACCCTACCGGATTTAATAAGTTTAGCTCCCAACATAATAGAATTTGCAGAGGAGGAACATGCTGTATTGAAGGTAGTCGAAATACCTTTCATTTTGTACCTTTTGACAAGTTTCAGGGTATGAGCACCACAAATATAGGAAGAGAGGTAATCAGAGGGACTACCCATTTTATTACCATCTCTATACAATTCATCAGTCATAGACATTCCACCTACCGTACTGGCAGACAAAAAAGCGGTATCTGCCGCTGATATATCATCTTTTGACAAATTAGCACTTTTGCAAGCTTCCTGAAAGGCAAGAGTTGCTAAGATATCTGTTCTTGTAATACCTTTTTCCCCTTCAATTCCAGCAATTTTCATCAGTTCTTCAGTAGAAAAAGAGACTTCGCCAAAGGGAAAAACGTCAACATATCTGGACTTCATAAAAGAAGCTTTTGCTATCCCTGATTTACCATTGATAAGATTTTTTCTATTTTCGTCCACATTAGAACCGATAGAAGAGATCACTCCCATTCCAGTAATAAAAGCTCTTTTCATATTAATAATTTTGAGGCCTGTCTTCTTTGTAAAATAATTTCAAAGCTTAATCTGACACAACATTATCTTCAATATAACTAACCATGCTATTAATGTCTTCGAGAATTTTTCTACCTTCCTTAGGGTCCGTAATTTTCAATTTATATTCCCTTTCCAAAAGGACAAGCAATTCTACAGAATCAATAGAATCAAGTCCCAGATCACCATCCGGCCCAAAAAGTGGGGCATCATCTTTCAAATCATCAACCTCTACATCAATAAGATTGAGGTATTCAATAATCTGATTTTTCAATTTTAATTTTAAATCGTTATTTTCCATGGTAAATTATTAAAGAATAAAATAAAAAGCTGGTCAAATCTATTAAATAATTTTTTCTTTTTTCAATTTTACAAAAACTAGAAGAAGGCAAACGCAAACAAAAGATAAAAGTCCTGAAATTACGGGAATGAGATCAGACCAAAGACCTCCTTTTAGAAACAAAACGTAGAAACCTTGTAAGCACCAATTAAGGGGAGACAAAAGACTTAAGAACTGAATATAATCCGGCATGACAAAAGCAGGGACCCAAATACCACCGATAGCGGCAAAGATTACGATAGATATAGCACCAAAGCCATATGACTGTTCCTGTGTTTTAGCAAAAGAACCTACAAGCAATGCATAGGCTACCGCAGCGAGGCTACTAACAAAAGAAACCATCAAAAACCCTAAAGTATTCTCCGGCATAGTGAGAGCAGGTAACCCCAGGGTCGGGAAGGTAATTTTAGCAAGAGAAAAAACCAGTGCTATTTGGGACAAAGCCGCAAGCAGGTAGATAAACATTTTAGAGCTCAAAACAAGAAAAAAGGGAGTGGGCATCGTTTTAAGTCTGATAAAAGCCCCATTTAATCTTTCTTTAACAATATTATTCCCTAAAGAGACCACCATAAAAAACATAGCAAAGATAGTCCAAGCGGGAACATTATGTTGAGTTGAGTTAGGAATAACCTTATTATCAGAGCCAGTGGCGAGCACTCTTTTTACTGGTGTAGCATTATCAATCATAGCCTTTTTAAGTTTAGCCGGCGATTCTTCAAGGCTGAGTTGATCACATAAAGTATTGATAAGCAATTCCCCTTCGATACCTTTCAAAAAGGCGTTTATCATATTAATGACGGACAGGCAATAATTTTCCTTTAACACGGGGTCGTGAAAAAATTGCAATTCAAAAGATTTGACAATACTATCTTGCATCGAGTTATCAAGACCAAGTTCTTCCATCATATCAGCGCTGATAATATTAGCCTTAGAAATAAGATTCTCAGAAAAACCAGATTCAATATAGAGGCCGGTTAAAAAATCATTTTCCATCATTGTTTTTTCAAAGGAAACAGCATTGAGGCTGCTATCATTTTTTAGATCAAACAATCCGGAATCATTCATCAATTCAATTAACTTCCTACTTTCAGTCCCTTTATCTTTATTAAGGACAAGCATTGAAATTCTATTTTCGTTTACTATTTTGAAAGCGGAATCCTGAACAATAGTAATAATAAAAACAAGAAGAACAGGCATAGCAAACATGACAGCAAGTCCTGCCTTATCGAAGATAAGAACAGAAAACTCTTTTTTCACAGCTACCCAAAACTTAAACATAATATATAGATTATTTTAGTCTCTAAAGTCCTCTCCTGTGAATTTAATAAACAACTCTTTCAGGCTTTCAGTCTTATAAACTGATAAAAGTTCATCAAGGTTACCATCGACAATAACATTACCGTGATCAAGCAGAGCAATAGAATTACAAAAATTCTGTGCTTCAGAAAGATGATGAGAGGTATAAATAATTGTTGTCCCTTTTTCGTTCAATTCCCTTAAAATTCTGAGTATAGCTACTTTAGACTGAACGTCTACACCAACTGTAGGTTCATCAAGGAACAACACAGCAGGGTTATGAATGATACCAATAGCAAGGTTTACTCTACGTTTCATTCCACCAGAAAAAGTAATAATTCTGTCAGAAGCCACTTTTTTCAGACCGAGCAATTCTAAAATCCTGATTGCATTCGATTTTATTTCATCCTTATCAAGGTTATACATAGCGCCAAAATACTCCAGATTTTGGAGCGGTGACAATTCCTGAAAAAAAGCATATTCCTGGGGGACATAACCAATAATACTTTGAACATTATTAAAAGAAACAGGAAGGTTATCCCTATAATAGATCAGGTTACCATCAGAAGCCGAAAAGATACCACAAAGAATCGAAATCAGGGTAGTTTTTCCTGCGCCATTGGGTCCGAGCACTCCATAGATATCTCCTTTAGTAATATTTAAATTAACTTTATTAAGGCTGTATTTATCAGCACCATTATAACGTTTAGATAAATTCTGTGTTTTTATACTTAGATTGAGCACTAAAACTTCATTTTATACAATTTCAAAAAAGTTTCTTTTTCAAGGGCCGCAATTTCATCAAACCCATCCGCTATTTCATCAAAATATTTCTGTTCCGTATTTCTTCCTTTATATACTGCTGCCATATTAACAGCGGAAGACCTTAACAAATCTCCAGAAAGTGTAATTTTTTCAGACAAAGCAATCAATCTATCATCCTGCAAAATTTCAGCTGCTTTTTCAAGGAAAGCAGCATAAATAAATCTAAAGCCACCACCCCCTGTTCCAATTTCTTCCTGCATACGGACAATTTGACCGAGGAAGAGACTACTATTTTTCAATCCAATTTTACGAGGCCATTTTCTGATATAATTAGCAGTAAACTTAAACCCGCTACTACCAATAAAGGGAACAGGGACCTGAGACATCCACCATGCATTTTTTTTGAGTGCCACAGCAACCGCTTTTCTCAATTGGTTATTATCAGGCGGGGGAACATTTTCGGGAAAATAAAGATGGCCTTTAGGTGCTAGGGGCCCCCTTGCAAAACGAACATCCTCCAATTGATCTTCTGACAAAACAGTAACCGTTTCCATTACAGGATCACTTATCAGATACCCCCCTTCTTTTTTACCATAAACTATAATATTATGGGCATTAAAATGAAAGCGATACTCTTTAGGGAAATAAGCCAGGTGAAAAACTCCGACCTGGCACCCAACGGGAACACCTTCAGCAAGTTTAGCATTAAGAAAATCTCTTGCAACAATAGGGTTCGAGAATTTTTTTCTGGTAATTTTTATCCCCAAAGCCTTAGAACTTCTTCTAAAAATTTCTCCAGGTATTGTTCTGAATGAGATAGCCGGTCCATTATTAATTTTCATAAAAGGGATATGAATATAAAACAAGCCTACCCCCAGTCCAAAAACAAGAGGTTCAGTCATAAAATCCAAGCCATGAAATTTCAAAAGGCTTACAGCTACTCCATTTTCACAGTGAGCTGTTTGTATATGGTCAAAGTTTTTTATTAATTCCATTAAAACGTATCAATTCATCAACGGTTATTTTAAATACCCTGGCATAGATTTCTAATTTCTTAGTTCCCAATCTTCTAAAAAAAAATGGTTTAAGGTGTCTTTTTACAGAAAAACCCCAGAACCCTGTATAAGAAGAAAGCGTTTGAATATCCATTAAATTCAACTCCATAAAATAAAATACAGGACTTTTTCTACCGGCTAAAATTTCTTTTTTAGCATCTTCCACACGTCGTTCTACTTCATCCCAAGCAAATTTCAAAGCATCTGATTTCACATCCCAGCCTGAGCTCAATTCTTTTTGATATTTCCCATTTTCATCTTTAACATAAAGAATCTCTCTGGTAAAATCAGATAATTTACTTTCGTCCTGAGGAAGGTCTTTTTTTTTCATATATAAAAATCAACAAACTGTCAACCAAGTAAAGACATAAGAGAATCTGGCACTTTCCGGAACAGCCAGCAGAACCTGATTGCCTTTTTTAAGTTTCCCACTAGACATTAGCTCTTCAAGCATCAGATAAATTGAACCCGCTCCTACATTTCCTTTAGATTCAAGATTAGAAAACCATTTGTTTTTGGGAATATTAATTCCATTTTCTTCCAGGATTTCAGCGATAGGTTGTTCGAAAAAATAGCTCGATAAGTGAGGCAAGAAAAAAGTCAGGTCATCCATATTAATTTTTCTATCTGAGAGAATTTCCTGAAGTTTATCAAAACCCAGGCGTATAATGTTCTTACTCAACAATTTCACATCCTGTTTCATACTCATTACAGAATTAAGAGCAAGATCCTGTGTTTTATAATCTTTATAAGAGGTTAAATCACCAGATGGCAACTTATCTGCAGCAGAATACATACAGGTTTCAACCTGGTTAGCATAAGAACAAGCTTCTATCCAATCTACCCTTAGAGATAATCCATTGGGATTTTTATTTGTTTCCAATAAGAAAGCACCTGCTCCGTCAGAAAGCATCCATCTAAGGAAATCTTTTTCGAAAGCCAGGTAAGGGTTTGCATGTATTTTTTGGGCGACCTGAACTTCCTCCTCAAACATATTATTAGTCATCATTGAAGCAGAACGTTCAGATCCCGTGGTAACAGCCATTTTCTTTTCACCTAATTTCAAGGACATATAAGCATACTTAAAAGCATGCATACCTGAGCAACAAGCACCGGCAGGAGAGACCACTTCAATATTATTAGTTTCGGGTAGAAAACCGTGAACCATTACAGCGTGGGAAGGAATGATTTGATCCGGAGTAGAAGTCCCACAGCACAATAAATCAATCTTAGCCAGTTCGTCTTTCTGATTATCAAAAAGGTTTTTTACAGCTAAGGCACACATTTCAGCATTATTATGAGTGCTTTCACCATTTTTATTTAAAGCATAATAACGCTTTTTAATACCATTTTTTCTAAGTACAATAGCCTTAGCTCTTGAGGGTTTCCCATTAATAAAGCCTAAATAATCTTCCATTTCGTTATTCTCGACCACTTCATTTGGCAAAAACGAGGCCGCCCTAGTTATATATACTTCTTTCATTAATATGAAATTATTAATTTCTAAACAATTTATAAAATCACAAATTTATTTATTCTAATAAATAATCTGCTAAATTAAAATTTCTTCCTTTAAATAATATAAAACATACAAAAAGATTAAGTTAAGGTGGAAGAATCTAAAAAATCAATCCAGTTGAGATAATCAAATTCTTTACCAGAATCAAATAAACTTTCAGCTTCTGACAATCTACTCACAAATTCATTAAAATTCATTCTGTACCATAATTGGCAAATAGAATAGCACGATTGGTTTTGAGTATTCGCCTTAACTCTGGAACCTATAGCTAAACATCCACCAGAAAAAAGGTAAGAATAATTTTTTTTGGCAGCAATTTTAAGGTTCTTCCATATTTCCGTATCGGCACTACCTACATAAACACTTGCTATACCAATTCCCCTCCATAGGTCAGGGTGATATTTTTCTGGAAAAAATTCAATACGATTGGACAGGGAATTAACATCACCTTTGGTTTCATACCAAAGACTCCGGCCGACCCCCTGAAAATAAACTTTCAATTCATCAGAGTTAAACGAATCAGGAAATACCAATTGATTGACTTTCCTTTTTCTAAATACAGCTTCATAATATCCATAACCATCAAAAATTCTCCAGGACAAACCTTTATCAATAAAATCTAAAATAGACTCAGGGCTTAATTTTTTTTGGGCCAAAGCCCAACCAAGACCAATATAAATCTGAACGTCATGATTATTTTCAAATTTTTCACAAAACTGTTTCCACAAAAATAAATGATCATTTGACTCCAGGCTTTTAATAGCAAAAGCCATTGAAGCGCCTTCACATGCTACAGAAATATAATCCCCGGATAGATCATTGATATAATTAAAAACATCAATTATAGAATTGCTTTTTTCGGCAAAGGCCCTGGCCTGCAAAAAAACATTTTGAATTAATTTAACATTAGCTAAAATAGAATTTGAATTATCAATCATACATTAACTATGTTTTAGCCACATCAATTCCATGTCTTCAACTAAAGAGACCGAAGCGTTAATTGAATTTTTTTCTTGAGACTGTTCAAAAATAGATTCTTTAGAAGCACTGAGTTTCATAGTATACGGGTTGACAGAAATATTTGCAGGTGTTTCATAAATCCTCTCACATACTTTAGAAAAAATAGCGGTAGCCATTTGTTCCAAGATAATCAGATTTGATTTACAAGTATTTATCAAATCCTCATCCGAAAGCTTGGCATCTAATTCGATATGCATTTTCTTTAAAAAGGGGATATCAAAGAAATCGACAAAGGAATTAACATAGTCTCCATTATCTTTTTCAGCCCAATCCAGAAAAAATAATTGCACTTGATTATTAAGTAAAGCAAGCTTGCTGCCCAGGGAATTTCTACTGGTAAAAAGGGCCCTGAGCACTTCAATATTGACGAAGCCATTATTAGTAAACAGAATAGTCGGCACTCCCCAATACACAGCCCAATCCCATAATATTTTAACGACCATAACCTGTGTATTACCAAATAAAGCATATTTATTTTGGTAAATAGGAACCCAACTTTCGAAAAATGCACTATGAACTCTTTCGTAAATAATTGTTCTGGAAGCGACATCCTCTCCTTGAAAATCCCTAAGGATAAGATCAGACATCCAGGTATTTCCAAGAGCTATAAAATCTGTGCCGGGCGAATAGAAAGGATCTAAAAAAGCAGCAGCTTCCCCTACGACTCCCCATTTATCGGTAGAATAAAAGCTTCCGGAATCAAAGGCAAGTTGTTTGAGGACTCTAAAGTCCAACAAAGATTTTTTATACTTTTTAAAATTCAGCGCACATAATGGTTCATTTATGGCCAACCAATTCATGGCCTTATCAAAACTATTTATTTCTGAAAATTGATGAATTGAAGGATCAGAAACAATACCAACACTAGTATTACCAGAAGCAAGTGGGATAATCCAAACCCAAAAACCTTTGCCCATAAAGTGAATTGTTCCAAGTCTTCTTAAACCAGGTTTGAGTTTATTTTTCCATTGGATGTTATCGGACCAATCATCCACATCTATTTCACCCTTCAACCTGAACCATATAGCATTAACACAATGGTCTAATTTTTTTTCGAAGCCCAATTGCCTTTTCAAAAAACAAGCTCTTCCAGTCGCATCAACCAACCAATTACATTTAATTACTTTTTTTAAACCATTAAAAATAAAACCAACCTCATTATAAGTATCATGAAAGTGCACATCATTAGTTCTGGCACCCAAAATAAATTCTACCCCTAAATCTTTTAATCTAGAAATCAGGTCATTTTCAAAAACACCTCTATCAATCTGATGGCTTGGCACCGGAAGTGTATCTTTAGGCCCAAGTTCAACTCTATTATGAATTTGATCTTTCACCTGTGGGGAGAAATAAAATCTTAATCCTTGTTTAGGGAGCTGGTGTTCATCTAAATAATCACTCAGCCCGAGCACTTCACGAAGATAATAAGTACCTAATTCTACAGTGGACTCTCCAACTTTATGAGCTGATACAGGAGCATTTTTTTTGCGCATTTCCAGAATTACAATCGAAATTTCCGGTTGATTTTGTTTCAACTGCAGGGCGAGTGTCAATCCTGCAAGGCCACCTCCCAAAATTGAAACATCATATTTTTTTACCATAATTTAAAAACAGAACGCTTTAGTTAATAAATAGAAAAAATCATCTGACAATTCCAAGATACAAAAATAACTCTTTATTTTTTCTGACAGACCTTCCTGTTAATGGTTTTATCAAAAAATTATAGATAAACAAAACGATGGGTGAGACAAAAAATAATGCTACAAATAAATAATACTTATACAATGCGACCCAAAAAGCTCTTTTTTTCTCATTGGTTCCTTTACGAACTATCAGGTTAGCCCAAATTACAAATAGTCGTTTAGCTCTCATTTCAATAAACATCACAGAAGGGTGAATATCTATAAGACGTGATTCCAAGATTCTTTGCTGCAGACCATTATATTCCCCTTTTTGCAAGGCCTTATGAACAGGTAAACCCAAAATTGAAGCATTTTTAATATCTTTATCTGAAACCCCCGGAAGGGGCAAGATTCCCCATTTGCGATTTTTTTTAGCTGTTAACATCCAATGAAGAATACTAAGGGCACTGATTAAGTTTTGATGTCTGTCAATAAAAGGGATATTAGCTACAATTCTCCCTCCGGCATCATTAATTCTCTGCACCACCCTTTTTTGAGAATTTATCCACATATTCCTTGCTCCTATAACAGTAACAACAGGTGTATTGTTCAAAACAGCAAGAAATTCAGGGTCAAGTAATAAAGCGGTGGCAGGTAAAGAAGGAGACAAGAACCAAGGCTGATAACCAAAGATGATTAAATCATAGACCTTAAATTGAGATACAAAAGGGAGGATATTAATTTTTTTTTCCAAAACAGTATCCGGCATGGTATCGAAGAAAGAAGTAGAGGACCATGGAAAAACAAATTCTTTTTCAGGAATAATATCGACACGTTCAATGGTGACACTTTCAAAAGGCTTAAGAAAATTATCAATAATTTCATTGAGTTGACCTGATTGAGAATAACTAACAACTAAAATGCGTTTCATAATGAATATAAAAGAGAGTTTTAAGATATGTAGAGACTCAAAACCTGGCATAAAAGTCCTCTACAACGGGCATATCATAAAATTGGGTAAAAGTTACAATAAACCACTGCTTTATTGATCTGAGTTTATTGCATTTTTTCAATAAACAAAACTTTATCCTCTTTTAAAATTATATTATACTTTAGTGTTGGGGGGGGTAGACATTTTCTTGAATTGTTACTCTCAGGAATTTAAATCCTGCATTATTTGAGTTATCATTCATAGAATATGCCAATAATTTCTTTTCATTAAGTCAAATAAAGAACAAATATACATTCTTAAACAGAGAAACCAAAAAAGTTAAAAGCAAAAAAATACCATTTAAGAGGAAAACTCTTAAATGGTACAAACTACAATAAAGCAGTGAGTGATTATTTTTTAACATCCGGAATCATACTATCGTCCCAAAGTTTAGAGACGTAATATCTTATTTTACAAGGCTTGGAGCCTTCTTCATCAAGGAAGCCATAGCTTTGAGCAGTTCTGACCTGCAATTGATAGCCATCATCACCCTGTGCCCATCTAAAGGATATTTTATGGAATAATGGACCGAGTAATTTACTGTAAGTAGATTTAATGTGTTTAATTTTCCCTACACCATAATTAGACAAGGCAACAGCATAGGTAAAGGCATATTTGCCTCTTCCTTCAACGGCGCCTGCCTGTGCTACCATTTCGAAAGCCTGAATTCCTTCAAGTCTGTCTATAATTGTTTGCCAATCTCCATTTGCTTTTACCTCCCCTGAGGCAAAAGTTCCTACTCTCCCTGACATAGCAGCCAATCCGTTGACATCAAGTTTAAAATGAGGCGTTGTGGTACCGACCCCTACATTACCGGAGTTTCTCAGAAAAAGTACACTGTTGTGTTCAGAATCGTCAATACTAAGACCTTTACTATGTCTATTGGGATTTAGTGAGAGGCTAAAAGCAGCATTAGAGTCTCTGATGCTATCAAAGAAGCTCATCAGTTTTCGGTTAGACCCCTGTGGGGCCAACATAAAACCATGTTCAGCACTTTGGGAAAAACCATCATCAACTTTATTTATTGTAGAATCAATAAAATCAGAAAAATTAACTTCAGAAGGTACAGCCCCTCTAGCAAATAAATTTTTAAGGGTACTTCTTGTAAGTAAAGTCATAGCTAAATTGAGTTATGAGTAATTAGTTATTTTTATTCCTAATATAATGATAATGAAAAAAAACAATAAAAAGAATTATTCGTCTTCGTCATCTTCATTATTACGTCGTTTATCGGCTAAAAAGTCATCGAGATCTCTTTCTTTTTCTTCCGTCATAACAAAATCACCATCAATAATCATAGAGCTGATAGAAGCTTTTTCCGGTAACTGGAAGTTATCTTCATCGACAAAATAGAGCGGATTAGATTCGAACGGAATAAGAATAGACCAAGGTTTAGTAGCTTTAATAAGCGGAGAATTGGTAGAATGTATAGCAGTATCATCCACATCAAAACCACCTCCATCCTGAGGAAAAACCTGAACTGCAGAAAACTTAGTTACAAATTCCACATAGGGACATTTTTCGATAAAGCTCAAAATAACATCTTTTACCAATACACCACCTAATTCAAGTTCCTGCTCAACACCAAGCATCCACGGGCACATAAACTCAATAATATCCTGATTAAGTTTTTTAAGAAAAGTACCATTATTTTTACCTTGTTCAAAACGAAGACCTGCAGTAATTTTGACCCTTTCGTAAATAGGGTTCCGAACTTCGATATTAACAAAGGGTGAAGAAACACTTTGAAGAAAAGTTTTAATAGCCTCGAGGATAGTATAATTCACAACCGGGAGGTGATAAGATTTAATATTTTTATCAATTTTCGGGACGACAACCAAAGTAACGGTACCCCTTGGGACAAAATCTTCATTACCTACATGAGTAACACATTTCACCTGATGAATATTGGGAAATTTGTCGAGTACCAGGCGTTCATAATCCCAGGCAGAGACTGCTCTGTTTTTATGTCTGAGACGTTCACTGGTACGGGTATAAAAATTGTGTTTATTTTCTCCTGGTCTACCACCGAAAGTTGGAAAGGGTTGAGACACCCCACGAACCTGAGAGATAGAAGAAGAGAGTTTTTTAATAGAGTTACCTGGTAAGGGCTCTAAAAGATGTGTGGCACTACTGCCATTATCGACCCATGTTACACCTACGGCCTGCGTAGCCACCTTCAGACAACGAGGTAATAAATCGGGTTCCCCCTTCACAGTAACTCTTAGCCAATGCAACTGATCTGGCAGTATGCTATTATTCTTAGTCAGATCTCTTGGGATATCAAGATTAATAATCCCTGAGTTATTGAAACCATTCGTTGTATCCGTTAAAATTTTATTTTGAGAAAACTCTTTCCATTCATCATCAACCATATAACTCCAGACAATTTCCGGTTTATTCTTTTTAGCATTATGATCAGAAAAGAGGTTCAGATTTTCTTTCAATTCAAAATAGAAAGAAAGAGGAGTAGGAGGCACAAGGTTTTTGATACCAAGATAGAGGTAGGCATTATCGTCATAATTTGGCATCAGCTGACGATTGGTAGCCCGTCCTTTATCGAATGTATTAATTATTCCGAAAGGATGAATATGATAAATCTGTTCTTTGGAAGTCTTCCCTTTAGTGAGTTTACCGATAGAAAGCACATTAATTTCAGTACTTGCAGAATAATCGAGTGTAATTGATTTCATAAAGGGTGATACCGGCTGTTTCGGCAATATTTTTTCTGGGCCTTTACGTTTAGGGCTATTATTGTGTTTAACCTTTTTAGCGTAAATACCGGCATATTCACTATGCCCGAATGCCATCTGAGGCCCTGTAATTTCAAATTTAAAAAATCCTGCCCTGGCTTCGTTGTCATATTGTTTCTGAATTCGAAGGTTTTCGTCCACTTTAATATTCAGTGCAGGGACATCAATTTTAGAAATAGTTGTTTTATCATTCAGTCCATGTTTGTTATCCTCATGGGCTTCAAACATTTTAAACAACAGAGGAGATTCATCCTTTGCGGGAGAAAAGGTACCGTCAGACAAGGCGGAGAGTTTCATTTCGAACTGATCATTTTTAATGCTCAGACCATAATCTTTATAGTGGCCTCTGAATCCCTTTTTATCAGAAGGCAAGTTATGCCATTCAATATTAAACTGCAGGTCCGTGACCTCTTTTTTAAACACCTCTTCTTTACCAACAATAAAATAAGAACCAATTGCAGGAATAGCACCAAAAGGTTGAAAGGGAACATTTGGATAAATAGTTCCGATATCGCTGGAAAGCGTCAAAGACCTCATCCCTTTAACATCCACATCAATATTCACAGATTTGACTTCCAGTTCTTTGAGGAAGGAATACGAATAAAAAGAACCTTCACTTCTTTGAACAATTCTAATTATCGGGCATTCTGCAGTATACCCATCTCCCATTGTTTCGGGGTCATAATTTACAATAGCGGGACCTGAATCAGCGAGTGTAGCAACTATTGAAATTTCATGGCTACCCCAATCGGCCGGAGGCAGAACCTCACAAGTATATGCAGACATCCAACCTTCAGTAGTAGAAAAATAAACTTCAAGGCTATTTTTGAAAATTTTTGAGAAAGCGTCTTCTTTAGAAATATCCTGATTAATACTGATATCTTTAATCAGTAAATTGAGGGTATACATAGTACTTGGGACGAAATTAAATTTCAAAGAGACAACTCTGTGCCCCTCTTCCATTTCGAGTATCGGACTTGCAATTGCCCATCCCAGCTGAGCAAATTCCATTTGTTGTTCACCTTTTGGCAATTCTAAAATTTCATGACCGAAGGTAGGCCAATTTTCTTCATCATTAATAAACCTGCCACCTTTTCCTTCTTTAGAATCAGCAATATCAGCAGAATAGACATTAGTTATAACCCTATAAGAAGAACCAATCCCAATTTTAGGGTTTTTACTGATATAAAGTGTTTTAACAGATTCAATCTGCCCCTGATTCAATAAAATATTTTCATCCGTTGTATATAATTGTTCTACACCTTCTTGATCTTTACCAGCAGAAAGGAGAGTTCCTTTTTCCAGCAAGTAGTTATCAATATGAGTAGCCACTTTAAAAAAGACATTTGCCCTGTCGGGAGTCAGTCCTTTTTGAGTTTGTTTAAGTATATTATAATAATAAAAGTCCAGGTGTCTTTCAGTGAAGGTATTAATCTGATTCTGGAGTTTTTTGAACATTTTTGCAAAGGAAATAAACAGCGCAATATCAGGTCTGTGGTCGTGTTTTAAATTCAGAGACTCTACAAGATATTTAGGTGCTATTTGCAAGATGTATGCAGTTACACTATAAAATGTTCTGAACTGTATTCTGATTTTTTTTGAATATTCTTTTATTTTATCAGCAGAAACCTGTCCTTTAATAATAATATTTCTGGCACCAATCTGTTCGTGTTTTTTAAACCAGTTCGGGTGGAAATTATCCTGAATTTCATCGGCGGAGAAAGGACCAGTCATATTAAAACCCAGGTCTTCCTGATAGATAAGGAGGTCTCTTAAATTTTGAGCCAATTGTTGTTTAATAGCATTTTCCAATTCATTTTCCAATTCAGAGGAGTGCATCATATTCAGTCTGTCCATATGCAGTGTATGAACATACCAATCATTAATTTGTTTTGCAAGGTCCAGGATTTGCTGCATCAAACCTTCAAGAGCTTCTAGTTTTTCCTCTGCACGTGGGGCATTATTAAGGATATTAATAAGCCTGCTGTGTTCTTTCTCGGTTTTATGTATATCAGTAGAAACTATGGTAGCTAAGAAGATAGATACATCTTTTTGCATAAACTGACTCCAGTTGCCAACGGGGCTGTTTGTAAGGTCATAATACTGGATTATTTCAGAGAATTTAGAGGCGAAGGCTAAAATATCACTTACGGACCTTTCATCCACTTTGATTGAATCCGGGAGTAGAGAACGCAATAAGCGTTCATTTTGAGGAGTACCATTCCAATGTAATACGTTTGTTTTATTCTGTTGACTCATAATCTAAGTGTATGTCAATTCGCAGGAGCGAGGTATAATGATAATATTAAAACTAAATTAGAAATGCGGAA
>CAJQOX010000032.1 GCA_905480075.1 uncultured Aureispira sp.
TGGTTAACAAATGTAGATATTTTTCTTTTCAAAGGCCTGTCCTTATCTGTTATGACCAATTTGTTCTGGGATTACGACGTAATGGTACAAGTAGATGCTGATAATGATGTCACTACAGGAGTCAATGGATACGAAAGCAAAGAAAGGAGAGTTTCCTTCATGCAATCCTTGCTGATTAAATATAATTTTTTGTTCTAAAAGAAAAAAGCTGCCCATGAAATAAATCAGGGGCAGCTTTTTTTTATTTCAGCATCATCCACAAATAAGAATACATCAGTGCAGCAGCCTTAGCGTGTTGTTCGTTGGTAGAGGAACCACCGTGACCGCCTTCCATATTCTCATAATAATAAACCTTATGCCCGAACTCCTGCATTCTTGCGACCATTTTACGGGCATGTGCCGGATGTACGCGGTCGTCTTTCGTGGAGGTAGTAAAATAAACGTCCGGATAATCCGCCTTTTTTTTCAGGTTCTGATAGGGAGAATATTTGCTGATATACTCCCATTCTTCCGGGATATCAGGGTTGCCGTATTCGCCCATCCAACTTGCCCCTGCCAACAATTTGTTATAGCGTTTCATGTCGAGCAAAGGCACCTGACAGACAACTGCCTTGTATAGTTCAGGACGTTGAGTAAAGGCTACCCCCATCAACAATCCGCCATTTGAACCACCGCGGATACCGAGGTGTTCCGGCGAAGTGATCTTTTGCCTGATCAGGTCTTCGGCGACAGAATGAAAATCATTGTACACATTCTGACGTTTTTCCTTCAACCCTGCCTGATGCCATTTAGGTCCGAACTCTCCCCCGCCGCGGATATTTGCCAATACATATACCCCTCCTTTTTCCAGCCAGGAAGTTCCGTTAATTCCGGAGTAGGAAGGTTCGAGAGATATCTCAAAACCGCCATAGGCATACAAAAGAGTGGGATTGCTGCCGTCATAAGGAATATCTTTTTTTCTTACCAGAAAATAAGGAACCATCGTTCCGTCCTTCGAGGCAACTTCCTTTTGTTCCACCACCAGTTTGTCTGTATCGAAATGATTTTCCAGGGATTTTACAGGACTGAATTCCAAAGTCAGTGCATCTGCCTTATAGAGTGTGCTGCGTTCCAGGAAATTGGTATAATAAAAGTAAAATTCATCGAGGTCATCATCGGGCACCATAGCACTGATCGTTCCCATTTCCGGAGCTTTCACCTTTTGCTTCTGCCATTTTCCTCCCTTGTATTCGTAGACATACAACTCCGATATTATATTGTTCAGCAGAGTTAAAACGACCCGGTTTTTGGTAGTTTCCAAACCCGAGAGACTCATTTTTTCCTGCGGAACGAACATTTCCTGCAGTTCAAACTTTCCGGAGATCAAAGCATCTATATTAGTAGTCAATACAGAACCCTGCCTATAAGATTTTCCATTAATTTCCCAATCTGATTTCAACATAATTACGGCCTGTCCTTCTGTAGCTTCAAAAACGTCCGCGTCTTTTTGAACAGGGAGCAAAGTAACTGATTCATCATCGTTGAGAATATAAGCTTCCTTTTCGTAAAAGTTTTTATATACATAAATATAGGTTCTGGCATTTTTCTTTTTCAGATCTTTAGACGCACTTAAGGACATATAATCTTCAGGAATCTGATAAATTTGTTTAGCATCCGAGAGCGGAGTACCTCTTTCCCATATTCTGACTTCCCTTGGATATCCTGAAGAAGACATGCTATTTTCACCAAAATCCCTGGAGACATAAAGGTGATCTTCGTCTTTCCAGCTTGCACTGCCTTTCGATTCAGGCAGAACAAAGCCGTCTTCCACAAAGGATTTCGTACTTACATCAAATTCTTTTATGATCGAGGCATCAGTTCCTCCGGGAGAGAGGTAAACAAGAAACTTTTCGTTCTTCGGGTATAAGGGAGTAGCTCCTTTATACACCCATTTAATACCATCCTTTTCCGACAGGTCATCCAGGTCAATCAGTATATCCCAGTCAATATCCTCCTTTCCGTATTCCGTTTTTGGGGCACGGCGCCACATTCCACGAATATGGTCTTTGTCCTGTCTGAAATTATACAGATATTCCCCAATAAAATAAGGAGCAATAATAATATCATCGGAATTATATATTTCCAGGCTTCTGTCAAATATTGCCTTGTAACCTTTTTGTTTTTCAAGAACAGCAAAGGTTTCAGCATTTTGTTTTTTCACCCATTCCAGCGATTTTTCAGCCTCTACTTCTTCGAGCCACAGGTAAGGGTCTTCCTGAGCATTTATGGATATTATTGGTAACATAAACAGGATTATAAATTTAAGATACTGCATTTCAGGTATTTTTAAATTGTAAAACATTATTTCATTCTAAAATCACAAAAGAAGAAAGGTTTAATTAATACAACAATGTTTTTATTGAAAAATTAAAAATATAAGTTCTTCCTGATTAAATCTAATAAATAGTCTATTACTATTCCTAAATAGTATCCTTTTAACAAAAACAAAATAAATTTTAAGATTATTTGACAGACAGGGATTGTAATTTTATAAAAAAAAATTCTCTGATTGCGAACCTTTTACATTTCAATGTGTAATACGGCAAATTATTAATCAAAAAATTTATTAATTATGAAATTAACTTCCTTGCTGACTTTACTGCTTTTTCTAAATATATCCTTTAATATTAATGCACAGGAAAGGCCGCAAAAAGTTTATTCCCTTGTAAAGGTACAGCATGATTTAAATTGGTATACCGAACAATACGAACTATGGGAAAAAGAACTTCAAAAAAATCCAAAAAATGCAGACGGATGGCTGAGTTTTTATACAGCTGCAAGAATGGCCAAGATTTTTTCAAGAGAGCAGGCGAAACCAAAAAGCTGGCAGAAAAACTATCTGAATATAAATCAATTAGCTGAGCATTTTCTCATTAGAGATTTAAATAATAAAGATCATGAATATGGAATTACAATACCTTCTTACCGAAAAATCTTTCGAAGAGTTAAGCACTGAAGAAAGGGAATTTATCCTCTCCGAAATGACCGGGCAGGAATATGAAATGCAAAGAATGATCATTGGCAAAAGTTCAGAGCTCATGAATAAGGAAGCTACTATGCTGACTCCTCTGCCGCCTTCCACATCCCTTCTAAAGGCCCTGAAAGATAAACAAGTTGTACATGCAGCTCCTGCAAGTTCAAAGATCTTCGCATTTTTAAATTATAAAGTATCAGCCTGGCAGGCAGTAGCGGCAAGTTTGTTATTGTTTTTTATGGTGCAGACTATTTAGAAAGGATATACTGGAAATGAACATTCAGAAAGACCTCTTCTAGCGGTAAATGACACTGTATATGTCGATAAATACATCACGGAGATCCGCGAAGTCGAAAAACCAGCTGATACGATCGTGAAAGTAGTATACAATACCATTTACAAAGAAAAGGAAGTCAGTGATACCGAAATTGATGCAACAAAGAACAGAGCGGAATCAAATACGCCGGCATTGGCATCTTCCCCCTATCCCGATGTTTTGCAATATTCAAATAAAGCCTATAGTCAGCCGGCAAGCAAGGATACTTTTATGCAGTTGCTGAGCAGCAATATTCAGTATTAATGATTTAAACTCAACAAAACCCTTACTACCTGTTTAAATCCTTTTGTAAATTTATTCCACAAATATAAACTACCGAAACCTCTTGCTCCGGTTATGAAAGAAACTCAAAAACCCGGAAGACCGGAAGAAATGATTTTAATAATAGAAATCTATAATAACAAAAAAATAACCGAGGCCTAAAAATCTTCGAGGTGCCTTATAGATGGCTTTTCAACAGGTTCTTCCTTTTGTTCATTCTTAAACCCGCCAGCCTTTTTTGCTGTGCTTAGCCCGGATATTATGCAATATATTCCCCAAAGCCCTATTAGTGCTGCTATCAAAAAGACAGCCACACCGAACTGCAGGACAAGTCCGATTATGATACAGGCGGCAACAAGAACCAGTGTTATAATCCCCATGATTATATAAACTCTTGCAAGGCGCAGTGTATAGGTTTTGGTATTTTCTTTTTTCAGTTGTTTATTTTTCAGTTTAAATTTATTCTGACGCTTCTTAAGTTTCTTTTTTCTTTTCTTTTTTGTCTGAGGCGGAGACTTTGAAAATCGTTCTTCACTAATAAGGCTAAAAGAAGCTTTTGATGAATATTCCACCGAAAGAAAAGTAAGGGCTTGATTACTGCTGCCGGAAATCAGGCTCAGTAAAAGATATAAAATGATTTTCATAGTTTTAAGTTTAGATTATTTCATTTTAGCAATCAAGTCTGAAAATTCAAAGTATCAGCTGATCATATTATAAAACCAAAGATATACTTTCAAAAACTATCAGCAGAGTCAAATAGACCAAAGGAACAAAAAACTGAATGAAAGTAACATATGACTTAACGAAGGACAAAGAGCATATGTTACTTTCCTTTGATTATCATAAATAGTATGTATTTTTTTGAGCCTGTTCATCTTAATGCCTTGGCTTAAAGTAGAAATTAAGGCTTAATTGTTAGCATTCCCTTTTATTTTGTCTTTAGTAACAATTGCAACTTCTTAGATTTTTTAAACCAAATAAACATCAGAGGAATAAAAACAATATACCCTGCGATCCAAAATATCCATACATATTCTTTTGGTGAAAATCGTGCTAAAACACCGTCAAATAAAGTTATGTAAGAAAGCAGCATGGTTACAGCGTGAAGTAAAATTCTATTTCTTTTAATTGTAAGTTCAAATATAAAGACAGACACCGCAAGGCTTGCATAAAAAAAACTAACAATTATCCAACCATATGTATAGAATTCAATATTATAGACCACCAGGATAACATCCGCAAAAAAAGCTAAAATCGCTACTATAAGAAGGCTCAGTAACCATCCATTTTTACCGATTGTTTTTTCCTTTTTTTTCGAATAATAATAACCTGACATAATTAAGTAAGCGTTAAAGAGTGTAAGGGCAAGAAAAAAGATTTTAAACTTTATCGTTAACATCACTAAAGCTGTCAAAACTACTCCAACATAAAAGTAAAAATAAAAACGTCCGGTTTTTCGGTGCAACGCTCCTCCCTTTGGATTTATAACAATAGCTACTAGTCCACACAGCAAAGCAGATAGGGCAAATACGATGTGAAGGATTATCAATATTTTGTAGTTGTCCATAATATTAATGCAATGAAGGTTATTTAATAGCTTTTCATACTTTCAATTAATTTTTTCAATACTTCAAAACATTTATAGTGTTTTTCAATTTTTAAAAGGGACCTCTTTCTTTTCTTCCTGTCATAGTAAATCTATAAATGGACTTTAAGCTCGAAAGTTGGAATGCAATACAAATAAGCATATCCAGATCTCTGAATTCAGAATCAAAGTGTCGAAAAAAAAAACCTTGGCCATCCGACATTTTTTTATCTCAGAGGGGCAAAATTGTCGGGTTTTGTTTTAATTTATCTTAGTTCATGTTTTACCAGACTAACAAAAGTCTTGCCTTGACAAAGACATTCCTGATGTCAAAAAATAAATAGTTTTACCATAGTTGCTGCATCATTCAACTAAGGTCTGCTCTCAGGTAAAAAAGTGGCATAAGTAAGGTACTAAGTAATCTGCATAATATCCTGTGCATCTTTCGGTTCATTCTTTTTCATCTCTAACTTTAATGAAAAACTCCAGATTATCTTCAGGTTGTCTTAAAAATAGAGTATCTCCTTTTACCTGATAACTAAATCCCATTATTTTTTCATCCGAATTGATTAAAAGAAAATTATTATTGAATGAAGCCCAATTTATTCTTTCCTTCTTAAATTTCTTGATATCCTCAGTAACCACAACATTTTTATTTTTTGACCCTATCCCATTGCTATACAAATTTAAATGATACTTGTTA
>CAJQOX010000033.1 GCA_905480075.1 uncultured Aureispira sp.
AATGCCTTTGTCAGCAGACCGGCCTTTATACCCAAACTATAACGCAGGGCATCGCTATGTGGGTTTACTGCCGACCATAAACGCCCCTCCACCCAGGTCATCAGCCTGACATAACGTTGCTGTCCTTCTTTATCCGTAAAATTGCTGTAAACATCTCCGTTTTTATCCTTTATGACCTTTGGGATAACGATATCTTCTCCGCTGTCTGCTGCATATTGCAACAGTTTTTGCTGAAAATCCAGAAAGGCTGTATCGGTATCCGGCCGGCTGATCTTTAGAATGTAAGACCCGGAATCTGAGCAGTTGATCCTGAAATTAATATCCAGTTCACCATCGAGTTTTGTCGCCTTGCCATTTATATTATAGAGGTCTTTTACAATTGCTTCAGCCTCTGCAGGATCGATCAGAAGTTTAGAATAATTAAGCTCCATTTTGCCGCTTCTTTGTCAGAAATTGGTTCATTAATACGTTTGCCTTACGAAGGTATGTATAATTGAATATTCTGACTAATATTATAGCCTTCTGTTTCTGAAAATTATTCGGGCGTCCGGGCGCTACGTTTCATAGCTCGCTATCGCTCGGCCCTACGGTCTGTGGCCTGATGTCCACACTATTCCACATCGCTGACGCAAAAATGATGTTTTGATTATTTAATGAAATTGGATTAAGGCCAGATGTTTAATTAAACAAATCAATATTTCTAATTCTTTACAAACAGTTTTTGACCAATACCCTTTTCAGTCTTCACCTGAATAATATATGCAGCAGGAGGAAGGTCAGCAACAGAAATATTTGCCTTATCTACCGATTTAATAAATTTGCCTTCAGTGCTGAGAATTGAAATTGAAGTTATTGGCTGTGAACTTTGGCTATGCCTTAAAATCACCTGTTAAAAAAGCATTGTCAGGAATAATTTTAGTTTACCATCCATTTATATTGCCTGAATTAAGTCTGCCAATAAGCCATGCGATAAATATTAATGATATTATTAACAGGATGACAAGTCCAAAAATCCAAAACATAACAGTCAATTTTGGATCGTATTCTAAATGTTCAAACTCATTTTTACCCAATCAATTTGTTTTTTATTTTTAAATTTAAACCAGGCTTCTCTTAAATCCTCGTAATTGTCTACAACATTATTAAAATTTCTGAAAGGCTTATTTTTGTTTAAAGCAGAATATAACTTTTCTTGCAACTTTTTATTATTTACAGTTTCAACAAAATCAGCCATAACCTGAAACGAGTCTCTCGAAGACATTTTATCTATTTTAGTAAAATCAGCCCGGTTTTTATCTATATAATCTAAGCCTTCCCGATAAAATTCCAAGACATCAAATGCGTATGGATCATTTTCATCAACTACAAATTTAAGCTCTCCTGTTTTTTTATTCAGGAAGCATACCATTCCACAATCTAACTGTTCTGCAATTTCTTTAATGATTTTTTCTTCTGATTTCATTTAGCAAATGTTATTTTCTTTTCAAGATTTTCAATTTCGTAACTCATTCATTATTTATAATTTGTTGGCAAAGGATAGCGAATTGCAGAAAAAGCAGGGGATCAATTTTATTTAGTCTGGCATATCGTAGTTTATACACCTGAGTATCTGTCATAAATCATCATAAGTTGACTGCCTTATTTTCTCAATTAGTTTATCTACTGTTTCTAAGCCTTTTTGCTTGTTGAAATAATTTTGTGCTGTATTGAATATTGCAATTATTGTAAAAAAGAATAAAATCAAAATTGTAGTGCCTCGATTAACACTGTCCGGGACTATAAATGTGCTTTGCAGCACAGCTATCAGCATAATGAATACCAGAATAATAAAGATCCACGATGTAAGTTCTAATTGAAAATGTGTCTTCGCAAAGGCCATTACTTCAGTATGGTTGTTATCTTTTTGTAGTTTAATATCCACAATAAAAACAGGCCATTTGTTTAAAAAAGCTAATATCTTTGATTCCTTGGATATTATCTGATAGCCCTTGTAAGTCGGTAATCCGAGCTTGATGTTATCGGATTGAAGGATGAGTTTTTCCAGTTGTGTACTAAGGTTTTTAAAGTCTGTTTCTACAGTGAAATCTTTTTTTTGAGTTCCTGAATATCTAAACATGCATCATTGTTTTATTAATGAGAATTTGATAACAGGACTTGTAGTCCAGGTATCCGGCATTTAAACCCATAGCGTATACACTATTTAGGCTGCCTCCGTTTTCTCAAAAATATAAAAAACAAACCAAAAAGCCATGCATAATTAATATCAAATAAAGCAATCAGAAACAGAGGCAAGATCCATAAGTAGCAAGCGACTTAAGTTCTTGCAAAACAACAGTCAGGAAATTATTTAACGAACCATCACTTTACCACTGCTGATAAGCTGTCCGTCTCCGATCAGCCGATAGACATAAATTCCCTGAATCAGGTTTTTGCGTCTCAATTGGATCTGACCGCTGTACGAATCGGTTTTTCTTTCTACCAAACGACCGGTCATATCGAAAACCGTTAATTCCAGTTCTTCAAATTCGCGGTTCTCCACTAATATAGTTGTCTGATCCTGAAAAGGATTCGGGAAGACCCTGACATTGAGTGTGGGTGCCTTTTGTATCTGAATTACGTCGATGGTAAAGAAATCTATGCCTATTTCATGGAAGGTGGTGTTCGTTCTTATGGGGGGATTATTGTCAAAGTAAATATCTGCATTATTGTAGATGATGCTTCCTGCAGGATTATCATCGACCTGGTCAATTCTGAACTTTACAAAACCATGCGACAAGGCTTCGTTTGTGTTGCTATCAGGTAGCATGATGTTATCGAAACGGACTTCGAGAATACCATTCCCCTTCAATGTCCATGTATAAGGGTGGCTACCTGCGGTGACCTGAAGGCTGGCCGGATTCAGAAAATTGTTGGATATCGTATCGATAATGATGACGGTAAATGCTGTATCAGTTCCTGTATTTTGAAAATTGACCTGATAATCGATGTATTGATTTGGAGCGATGTAATGATTGGAACTATAACCCAAAGGTTGTGCGGTCTTGTTGTTAGGGTCATAGGAAGCCACATTAGGCGTACAGTCAATGGTCAGAAAAGGGGAAGAACTGCCGTTAGGATATTGGTTGGGATAACCTACGTTGAAATTGCCGTTAGCATCCAATCTGCAGCCTTCAATAAAGGCACTGGCAAAAGTATCGCCCAAAATAGCCGGATAGCCGGGTTCCTGTTCAATTTGTAAACGATAAAAACTACGCACATTAGCAGTAATTGCAATGATACTATCTCCTGTTCCCGGAACGATCACGGAGTCTTTGAGCATTAAAATGTCATCCTCAAAAACAGACAGACTGCGTTTGAGGGAAGCGGTTGAAGATAAATTATTGATCTGAAAAAAGGCTGTATCGTTCTGGCAATAGGGGTTTACGGCCAAACGGGAACCTGTCCATATTACAGGTGTACAAACTGTGTCGGGTCTTATGCTTGCAGAGACACAATGTGTCTGTCCTAAGATAGCAGCAGTGTCTACAATAACTGTTGCTGTAATAATGCCGCATTCCCCAAAAGGAACGGTCCCGATATTAAAGGTATAAATACTGCCCAATTGGTTCGACGGAGTCTGTGAAAAAGACCCGACATTCAGAAAAGGATCAATGATGACATCTATGGAAACATTATAGGCGGTATCGGTTCCAAGATTGCAATACTGAATGGTATAGATGCTTGAATCGATCTCTCTTAATATAGGTACAGAAAGGTCCACATGCATCAAAGGGCAGTAAACCATGGCTTCGAGCGGGATGTTGATGACGTCGGTATCGAATAAATTGACAAAGGTTGTCACGGGCGTTGACATACAGGTAAGCGAATGATACTGTTGAGGATGTGCCTCAACAGTATAGGTACCAAGTCCACAATCAATGTGGTAAAATCCCTGATCATCTGTGAGGCCATAAAAGATCTGACCTCCACTTTCCGTTGCTGTCACAGGTATTCCG
>CAJQOX010000034.1 GCA_905480075.1 uncultured Aureispira sp.
TAGGCTTTCTTCATGCTTTGGGACGCTTCCTGCTCAAATTTTTTTCCTACGCTTTTTTTATGATTGGCTTTATCATGATTGCTTTTACTAAAAAGAAACAAGGTTTGCATGATATTATTGCCTCTACCTATGTTGTTGAAAACAGAGATTAATGAAAGTAGTTATTATTGGTTCAGCTTATCCCCTCAGAGGTGGATTGGCTGCTTACAACGAAAGAATTGCAAGGGCTTTTCAGGAAGATGGCGACGAGGTCGAAATCATTACCTTCAGTTTGCAATATCCCAATTTCCTCTTTCCCGGGAAAACGCAATACTCGTCCGACCCTGCTCCGGATGACCTGTCAATCGATGTCTGCATCAATTCAGTAAACCCCTTCAATTGGTGGTCTGTAGGCAGGAAGATCCGCAAGATGAAACCCGATCTTGTAATCTGTAAGTTTTGGCTGCCCTTTATGGGGCCTTGCTTCGGTACAATTCTTCGGCAAATCCGCAAAAACAATCATACTAAAATCGTCTCCATCATCGATAATATCATCCCGCATGAAAAACGTTTCGGTGACCGGATGTTTGCCAGGTATTTTGTGAAGGCGGTAGATGCCTTTGTGGTGATGTCCCGCTCAGTAGGAGAAGATATGAAAAACTTTGTCAGTAAACAGCCGGTAGTATATATCCCTCATCCTATTTATGATAATTACGGTCCCCTTATTCCAAAAGCAGAGGCCTGCAGGAAAATTGATATACCCTTTGAGCAAAAATATATTATGTTCTTTGGCTTTATCCGTAAATATAAAGGACTGGATATTTTGCTCGAAGCAATGTCGGATCATAGAATTCGAAAACTGGGAATTAAATTGATCGTTGCCGGTGAATATTATACAGATGCTTCGGATTATGATGCTATTATTGATAAAAATAAAATTGATGACCTCCTGATATTGAAAACGGACTTTATTCCCGATTCAGAAGTCGGACTTTATTTCGGTGCCGCGGATATGGTGGTGCAACCCTATAAAACTGCCACTCAAAGTGGTATCTCTCAATTGGCTTATCACTACGAATTGCCAATGTTGGTAACTGAAGTGGGTGGTTTGCCCGAAATCGTTCAACATGGTAAAGCAGGTTATGTGGTTCAACCCAATAATCCAATTGTTGTTGCCGATGCTATCATTGATTTCTATGAAAATAACAGAGCAGATTCCTATAAAACAGGTGTTCAGGAAGGCAAAGCTTTGTATTCATGGTCCAATATGATTAAAGGGATTAAGGAATTGTAATTAGAGCCTCCAAAATTCTATTATTTCCCTTCTATTTCCTAATTTGACGTCCTATTGAAATTTACTCTTTAAATTTTTCTCCAAATATGCTTATCAGAGCAAAAGCTCCTCTCAGAATCGGACTTGCCGGCGGTGGAACAGACGTCAGCCCTTATGCAGACCTCTATGGCGGTGCTATCCTTAATGCTACGGTTAACTTATATGCAAGTGCAACCATAGAACCACTTGATAATGGTAAAATAATTCTGGATTCTATTGACCTTGGTGAAAAAATTGAACTTGATGCTCAAAAGCAATTGGAAATAAACGGCGAACTTGATATTCTCAAAGGGGTCTATAACCGGGTAGTCCGTGATTTTGGACAGCCTGCACTTTCATTCAGACTCACTACTTCTGTAGATGTACCCAAAGGCTCAGGTCTTGGTTCTTCCTCTACAATTACAGTTGCTATCCTCGGGGCATTTACCGAATGGCTCAACCTTCCGCTTGGCGAATACGATATTGCGAGACTTGCCTTCGATATTGAACGTAAAGATCTCAATATGGCTGGTGGCCGTCAGGATCAGTATGCTGCTACTTTCGGTGGCTTTAATTTTATGGAATTTTACGCCGATGAAAAAGTCATTGTAAATCCACTGAGAGTAAAATCAGATTATGTAAATGAATTGGAATTCAATATTCTGCTTTATTATACCGGAACAAGCCGCCTCTCTGCTCAGATCATTGAAAAACAAGCAGATAATTTTCATAAAAAATCAAAAAAATCGGTCGAAGCGGCACACAAGCTAAAAGAACAGGCCGTTATGATGAAGGAGGCTGTTCTTACAGGAAATCTGCACAAAATCGGAGAAATTCTGGATATGGGCTGGTTTTACAAAAAACAAACTGCCAAAAGTATCAGCAACCCTGTAATCGACGAAATTTATGATGCCGCTTTGAAGGCAGGGGCTACCGGCGGAAAAATATCCGGTGCCGGCGGTGGAGGTTTTATGATGTTTTATGCACCCACCAATACAAGATATCAGGTGATGAAAGTCCTCAACAGTTTTGGTGGAGAAGTTCGATCTTTTAATTTTACTGAAAAAGGGATGCACGCCTGGAGATCCTGATATCATTAACTATTTATTATATACTTTTTATTATGCAAGACAATCAGGAAAAATTATACGAAGCCTTTGGTGAATTGCTTTACGTAATTGCTATGGCCGATGGCTTTATTCAGGAGGAAGAAATCACTGCGCTCGAAGAAGTTCTCGCAGACCATCCCTGGGCATCTGATATCAAATGGTCCTTTAATTACGAAAGAAAAAAAGAATCTTCCGTAGATCAGGTCTATGCCAAAGTGCTCGATTATTGTAAATTCCGTGGACCACATCCCGAATATCAGAAAATGATCGAAGTGATGAAGGCGGTCGCTACGGCTTCTGCAGGAATTGATGCTGAGGAGAAGGCCGTAATGGATGGCTTTGTCAATACGCTGACCAATAAGTTTCAAAATGATATCAATAATCTTCAGTAATTCTTAATCCACCTTATGCTTTTACCTAAAATAGAGGAAATAATTTCCAATAGTATTCAGACAAAAAAACTTTTGCTTGAAGATAAAAAATTACTGTCTGTCATTGAGGACGTAACTGAAGTTTGTGTCAAAGCTTTTCAGGATGATAAACAAATTCTTTTTGGTGGGAACGGTGGTTCCGCTGCCGATGCTCAACACCTCGCTGCTGAATTCTCCGGAAGGTTTTATAAAGACCGTGACCCTCTGAATGCGGAAGCCTTGCATGTAAATACTTCCTACCTGACAGCGGTAGCAAATGATTATTCTTATAATGAAATTTATTCCAGAATTATTAAGGCCAAAGGAAGGAAAGGGGATGTGCTCTTTGGTATCTCCACTTCCGGAAATTCCGGAAATATTATCAGAGCCATAGAAGAGGCAAAGTTGCAAGGAATGATTACCGTAGGCTTGACGGGGGGCTCAGGGGGAAAGATGAAGGATTTATGTGATTATTTGATTAATGTACCTTCAGATGATACGCCACGTATTCAGGAATCGCACATTATGGTAGGACACATTATCTGTGAATTGGTAGAAGCCAATCTTTTTATCTGATCATCATAACAATTCTAAACATTCCTTCAGTGAATCTCTCCAGTAAGGTATAGATAAACCAAACTCCTTCTTAATCTTTGCTTTATTGAGTAAGCTAAAGTGTGGCCTTTTAGCAGGAGTAGGGTAGTCGGCTGTCTCTATAGGACTTGTTTTACAGTCAATTTCTTTAATATCAAATATTGCTCTGGCAAAATCATACCATGAACAGACTCCTTCATTGCTGTAGTGGTATACGCCTCTGAAATCCTGAACCTCAGACTGAATAATATCCAACATGCCCCTTGCAAGGTCCCGGGCATAGGTAGGACTCCCTATCTGATCAAAAATTATAGTCAGTTTGTCTCTGTCCTTCCCCAGTTTCATCATGGTCTTAACAAAGTTATTGCCGAAGGATGAATATACCCATGATGTTCGTATCACTACTGTCTCTTTGTTGTGTGACAATGCTGCCAGGTCGCCATCAAGCTTTGTCTGTGCATATACTCCTTTAGGACTTGTCTTATCGTCTTCTTTAAAGGGAGTATTCTGATCATTATGATAGACATAATCTGTGGAGATCTGAATGAATCTGCAACCGTTTTTTGAAGAGGCTAGAGCAAGATTCTCAGCCCCTTTTACATTTACTTTTTCAGCAGTTTCTTTATCTGTTTCCGCCCGGTCCACAGCAGTATAGGCTGCACAGTTTATACAATAGTCAAATGAGTGTTTTTTAAAAAATGCAAGACATGCATTAAGGTCTGTGATATCAAGTTCTTCAATATCTACAAAAACAAAATGCATTAGTTTATACTCTGAAGCTAAGGCCTGTAATTCATTGCCCACCTGGCCATTGGAACCGGTTACCAGAATTTTCATTTTTTTCTTATTTATAGGTGAAATTTCCCTTGTGTTTACCCATGACAGGCAATTCAATATCTTTTTCCGACAAAATCGCATCTTTTAGGTCTATCCGCCAATCAATATTTAATTCAGGGTCATTATAAACAACTCCGCCTTCACTTGCCTTGTTGTAAAAATTATCGCATTTGTAGAAAAATTCTGCCGTCTCGCTCAACACAACATATCCGTGGGCAAAACCTCTTGGTACCATGAGTTGTTTTTTGTTCTCAACACTTAATTCTATGGAGAAATACTTTCCATAGGTAGGAGACCCTTCACGCAAATCCACTACAACATCCAATACAGAACCTTCAATAACTCTCACAAGTTTCGCCTGTGCATGTTCTCCCAATTGATAATGAAGCCCTCTGAGAACTCCGTAGGTAGAACGGGCCTGATTGTCCTGAATGAACTTATTGTCAATTCCGGCAGATTTGAAACTGTTGTAATTGTAGCTTTCATAGAAGTATCCTCGGTCATCACCCCAAACTTGTGGTTCAAAAATTATAAGCCCCGGAAATTCAGTCTCAATGAATGGCATAATCTTTATTTTATAAATTAGGTAGATTCAAATTGAATGTAAAAATATAAAAATAAGACTAATTGACCATTTTTAGAAGGTATTTTATTGCTTAATTTTAAAGAAAATATCAGGGGAAGGTTTTACTATTTATGCTTTGTTTCTGAATTTCTTCTTATTTATCAAAACAAGGAAACTGATCAATAAGAAAGTCCAGATAATACACGTCAAAAGATTGAAATCCCTCTTCAAATCTGAGTTTGATTCTGTCTGTTTCTGATTTTTTGAGCTTTTTAATATCTGATTTATTGATAGCATAACTGCATTGATAGACCGTGTTTTGACCAATTGTTTTTGCTTCTGCGCCCTGATAGGTCATAAGGATGAATTCCTTGTTGTCCATTGTGTAGATTATCATAGGAGAACGTTTTTTAATATTGCCAAACTTATACCTTGCCTCTCTCGATGAAATATACAGGTTGATGTTCAGTGCCATACTCCCTTTGGAACTTTTACTCAAAAACCCCTCGCATCGGATAAAATCCCCTGTCTGTATAAATTTTCTGTATTTCTTTGGTGTATAACTGAAGAAATGTCGGGCATATAAACCTGTTTTGCGTATTCCGGTAAATTCATCTGTAACATCAAAAGAATAATTGCAGGAGTTTACTTCTGCAGGATGAATCATTTTTTTGCCTTCTGTATTTTTTGTTTTAGAAAGAACCCTGAGTTCTTCCTCCGGACTTAAGGATGTACTGTTTTCTTTTGTCTTTCTCTTTTTTTTACTATCCGAGGCAAGGCGTTCTTTTTTTCTTAAGGCCTTTCCTTCCTCCGTTTTCATCTTTATCCAGGCCTTTGTTTGATTCAGTTCTATTTCTTCCGCTGTAAGTTCCTTTTTTTTCTTTTCTCTTTTTTTCTTTTTGTCCCGGGTACCTATTTCTTTTACTTTTACTGTTCCCTTTCTGGGAGGGGTACTATCCTGTTTAATAATAATTTGAAAATGACCGGAATGGTCAGGTGCATCTGAAAATGTATAGCCGGATGCAAATATTGAAAGAAGACACAATATGAATACGTTTTTATACATAGATTTTTTTTCTCAGCAGGATTGGAATTGTTTGCTTATTAAGAAATAAGGAGTTTATATTACTTCTAATCTTTGTTATAATAAGGATTATCTCTTAATTTGTCACAATCCCTTTGCCAAAATAGTTCTTATTCACATTTTTATTCGTTTTTTACCTGAAAAATTGACTTGTGATAACCAATTTTTAATTTCTATGATGTATAACCTGCTTATTATTATTGTTCTGTTGGTTCTTTTAGGCTGTAATGCTCCTGATGGAATGGAAGATAATGATATAAAATCAGGATTTTTTCAGGATCCTGAGAAGATTTATCTCAGGTACCCTCATTCTGAAATTTCAAGTGTGGAGGATGATTTTTTTGGCACAAAAGTTAAAGACCCTTATCGTTGGCTCGAGCAGTCTGTTTCTGATAATCCCGACCATGATATTAATGCATGGGTCGCGGCTCAAAGTAAACTGTCTAAAAATTACCTGGATTCTATTGAGTGTTTAGAAAAAGTTGGCAACAGATTAAAGGATTTGTATGGTTATGAAAGAGAATCTGCTCCCTTCAGAGAGGGAGAAAAGATATACTTTTTTAGAAATAAAGGGTTGCAAAACCAAGCTGTACTGTATCAGAAAGAATCTTTCGGTGGAACCGGGAAAGTATTTCTCGACCCCAATTCTTTTTCAAAAGATGCTTCGGTTTCTCTGAATGGATTGTCTTTCTCCAAAAATGGAAAATATGTAGCTTTTAAGACTTCAGAATCTGGCTCCGATTGGGGTACTGTCTACCTGAAAGATACTGAAACAGGGAAGGACCTCAGTGATAAAGTTGAATGGCTCAGGTACTCCGGGATTTCCTGGTTTAAAAATGGTTTCTTTTACAGCCGTTAC
>CAJQOX010000035.1 GCA_905480075.1 uncultured Aureispira sp.
GGGCCAACTCCTTAAGGGTCTTCTTCCAGTCCTTTTCAAAACTGTGCTTCGCAGTAACTACCCCGAGATTTTCCAGCACCCATTGCTGCTTTTGTTCGACATAAGGTTTGGAGCGCATCATGATGCGGCCATCCTTTTGAAAGATCTCGGTATCCCGCCAGTCGGCAAGCATATCTCCGGGAACCTTCATGGTTCGGTTATGATGCAGCTTTCCCCCCTTGATGCCAATGAGATAGAGCCATTGCTTGTCTTTTCTGTCGGTATCCAACAGGCCGACGACACGGGAAGCATCATCATAGAAATATTGTCTGCCTCCTTTATCAAGGCTGTGGAGCCAAACGAAACGATTCCCTCTTTGTTGATACAGCTCTATTCCGCTTGCCCAGGCCAGTACCCGCATAGATTCGCAGACAGGGATTCCTGTGCAACCGCGCTGTGCCCGGCTTCTTTCACCCCTGTTAAGATCAAGAAAATACTCACCGGAATCTTGTTCGATAACTACTCGACCCCCATCGAAAGGGAACACTTTTTTGACCCCGGAAAGCACGTGGACCTTCGTTTCACCGGCAAGTTGCCAAAGAAGGGCAAGACGACCATTGTCGGGAAGGTTTAGATCAAGTGCTTGACAGGTTTCTTCATTGAGAAATCTTGGATAGATGAAAACCACCCAGTGACCATTATCTGTCTGAAAGGCTTTGCTGATTTTGTCATCGGGTTTGATACCAAATCGTTGGCGAAAATCTTCCTTATCCCCGTCTTCTTTGGGTGCTTCATAGGGAATCTCCGTCCAATAGGGTAGCTTCTCATTTACCGGCACCTTGGGAGTCAGTTTAGGTGCTTTGCTTTCCGTCTTGGCTGGTGCTTCTTGCTTCTCGATCTGAGGAGCAGCATCCGTTTGGGTGTATTCCCCCGCCAAAATAGCCATCAGGTCCTCCTCGTTCATCACCGTCACGCCCAATGATTCTGCCTTCTTCAGCTTGGAGCCTGCCCGCTCTCCGGCGAACAGAATATCCGTTTTTTGGGTGACACCACTGCCAATTTTAGCACCTAAAACTTTCAAAGCCTCTGCAGCATCTTTGCGATTTATACTTGAAAAGGCTCCGGTAAGAACTACTGTTTTGCCGGACACATTGAATCCAGCATTAGTTATGGTGTTCACTTTGGGGCTTTCCTGTTTTTTATTGTGCTTTTCTTCTACTGCTTTGGTCTCTTCGACCGGCTCAGATGAAGCATCCTTTCCGGACAAAATGCTCATAAGATCCGCTTCGGTCATCACCGTCACACCCAATGACTGCGCCTTGTTCAGCTTGGAGCCGGCTCGCTCTCCGGCAAAAAGTATATCAGTGTTTTTGGTAACACCACTGCCAATTTTAGCACCTAAAACTTTCAAAGCCTCTGCAGCATCTTTGCGATTTATACTTGAAAAGGCTCCGGTAAGAACTACTGTTTTATCTTTTATCATTGGAGTGATTTTGATATAAAAGCGAAAAAAAATTTTCCGTTTAATTTAAAAAAAATGTAAAGGGTATATTATATACAACAGGTAATTTTAAAGACCCTATCTAAAGCCATTCTGTTCGATGAATAGTACAATTGGGCAATTTTTTACTAATAATATTAACCATCTTATCAACTTCCTTTTCTGAACCTTCTAAGCGATGACCTTCAACAGACAATCCTATGGGTAAATATACCTCTTTAAGGTTTGGTAAAGAGCAAATAAAATCCACATCTAAAGAAACCGGACAACCTTTCGTATATAAAACTTCTAAACCCTTATGACCACGTAAGCTTTCCGGTAGTTTTGCCAAATGGGAACAATGGTATAAATTAATAAGACGTAAGTTTGGCAAGTTCCCAATATCTTCTCCGATATAATTTACGCCACTTGATTCTAAAATCAATTCTTCTAAATTCTCCATATGCCCAATATTATAAATACTTTCTAATTCTTCGTTCCAGCCTAAATTAAGATTCTTTGCTTGCGTAAAAACAGATAAATCAGGCATTTGAGTAAACCCCAGGTCAAAAAGTTCTAATACTTCATCATCAGCAGATAGTTTTTGCTTTTTAATAATTTTTTCTAACTTTTTCTCGGCTTTTGCCCGAACTTTATCCGGGAGTGGACTCCTGCCTTCCTTTATATCCCATGCATTATTCAAGCCCTGTAGTCTGTTTTCAAATCTATCAGGTGGAAAAATATGTATCAGGTGTTCAATTTTCCCTAAAGGAATCTCAGTAGCAGTTAAACTTAAGGTAAATGGCGGAGAACCTTCTAATTTAGATTCAGGCACTTCAATTATAAACGCCCCCTCTTTACGGTCTTTTTGTGTTTTACCAGGTTTAAAAACTTCTCCGACTTTATGTCTTCTCGAATCCCACCACCCTAAAAAGCAATCGGGTAGTAAATCAAAAAAATCTTTAGCAGGCAGTTCATTCAGTATAAAAGCATATTTTCGCTTAAAAATTATATTTGAATAAACTTTTTCAATATCAGAAAGTGTTGGAGCATTAACGTCATGTCCCTCATGAATCCAATAGATCCATCTTTCAAAATCTCCTTTAAATCCAATTTGTTTTTTCATAAAAAATAAATTTTCAACCAGTTGAAAAATAATAATTTTTGATTAGTAATATAATATTCATTTTATTAATGAATTACATAAATAGTATATTTTGTATAACATTTAAATATAAACATTTATAAAAAGAAAATATAATCCTAAAGTGTGAAATACCAAAACTCAATGCTGTCGAGCCTGTTATTGGGTATATTAAATATAAATAGAAATAGAAAAACTAAGTTGGAGTAGTTTTTGAAGATTCTCCTTTGTTGTTAAATGATAATAATTTAGTGATATTTCTCATTCTTATAGTAGAACTGTTATAAATAATTCTTCTTATGACATTTGGCTTATTAATGATCGATGCTTTCAGGATGATAGTATATTAATTGTCAGCAACAGCAGTCAAATAATAAGCTTTAAAAGTGGTTATGGTGGTTATAAAAGGATATACACATCCTGTCCTGACAATTGTTTAGACTCGCTTAGCAGCAGAATAGATTCTCACGACAGCTTAAGTTTAACCATGCCTGTTGAAATTGAAACTAATTGGGAAAATGAGATAGGAAATTATTATTGTTGGTGTGAATATACCTTTGACGATTCAGGTATAAATTAATATTTTGCATTCCTGCAGAGTGAACAGCCGATTACCCGGCTGTGATTTGCAGCCACTGAATGTGTAGCTTTGTGGGGCACTAACGGTTGGGTATACTGCGTTTTAATGCAGTTCAGGTTATATTAAACACATTTTTA
>CAJQOX010000036.1 GCA_905480075.1 uncultured Aureispira sp.
AAGCATAAAAAGCAGAGAAAATCACGTCAGTATTTTTAAGTGCACGGTTTTTGTATATCTTTATAATATGAAATTAACCTTATTGCTATACAACCTGTATTTTTCTTTTTTGATGATTGTGCCCTGCAATCACACAGAACTCTATAGCAGTATGATGGAAAATGTATTTGGATTAGAGATTCAGCAGCACAGACATTGCAGCCACGATCACGAAAGTGAGGACAATGAAAAGTCAACAGAACATCATCATTCCTGCACACCATTCTGTAGTTGCGGAGTCAGTGTTTTTGTTATGAATGCCCCTCCTGTGCAGATAAAAATCAACAATCCTTTATATTCATCCACACATCCACTCATCCGGACAATCATTCCGACCTCTACATCAAATGACTACTGCAGTTTGATGATGAATGACATCTGGCGCCCTCCACAATTTAGATAACATATAATTTTTTGAAGATTGAAAACCAATCAATTTTTCAGATTGAATTCCTTAATCAAGTGGATTCAAAATCTATTATATTCAAAAAAAGGTATACCCTTCTGAATTGAAAATAAATCAGATGAAACGTTAATTTCCAATATTGGGACAGAGGAATACCGACAAATAAATCAAAATGAAAAAAACAGCAGGAATACTTGTGGCAATTTGCCTGACACTGACTGCCTGTCATACACATGAACATGATCATGAGGAGCATGGAGAGCATTCCGGTCAACATCACGGGGGGCATGTTCACGAGGGTGAAAATGATGAGGTAATAAGTTATACCTTATGGGAGGATGATATCGAACTATTTGTAGAATTTGCCCCTTTTATTGCCGGAAAATCCAACAGGATAAGAATTCTGGCGACCAATCTGAACGGGTTCACTGCCTTAGAAGGTAAGCTGAGTTTGCAGATAAGAGGTGGAAAGCGAATAAAAGCAACAGAGCGTTCAAACGGAAACTTTGGAACGAGACTGAAAATTAAGGAACCCGGGGAATACGATCTGATCTTCGTCATGGAAACAGAAGGAGTAAAAAGAAGCTTTGTCCTTTCCGGAATTCCTGTGGCGAAGGATGCACATGATGTTTATCATATCAATTATACAGGCAATGACGAAAAGGGTACAATTATCTATGAACGGGAAAAATCCTGGGCTCAGAATTTTTCAGTGGAAGAAGTAAAGATGCGTCCTGTAGGTGACATTATACACGGTTCGGGTCTTATAGAACCTTCGAGTTCAGACCTGACAACGATTGTCGCAAAGAGTGACGGAGTAATTAATATACGGAAGAAAAATATGACAAGCGGGACTAGTGTACGGCGCGGGGAGTTGCTATTTACCGTAGCAGGAAAGGGTATTGTGCAAGATAATCTGGAAATGAATTATCTGAAGGCACAATCGAATCTTGATCGCGCTGAATCGACTCTTTCCAGGAAAAAAAAGTTACTGTCTGATAAGATCATAGGACAGAAGGATTACGAACAGGCAGAGAATCAGTATGAACTGGCAGCAGCGGAGTACAATAACATCAAAAAGCTTTTCAGTAAGGGAGAACGCCGGCACCTGATTACAAACTCAGCCGATGGATTTGTGTCACATCTGATGGTTCAGGAGGGGCAATTTGTAAAAGCCGGGCAGCAACTTGCTTCAATATTGAAAACCAACAAAATTCAGGTTAAGATAGACGTTTCGCCGAGATTCAGGTCATTATTGCCCAAGGTAGATGATGCCAATTTTGTAAATCCTTATAATAACAAAGCCTATCGGATGGATGAATTGGATGGAAGGATATTATCTTTTGGCCGGATGACGAGTCATGAAGAGGGTCATTACATTCCGATGTATTTCGAGATAAACAACCACCCTGATCTCTTACCCGGAGCGATGATAGAAGCCTATTTGATGACACGGTCGGTGCAGGAAAAACTGACCCTGCCAAAATCTGCTATTCTGGAGGAAATGGGGAGTTATGTAGTATTTGTACAAAAGAGCGGGAAGACCTATGAGAAGCAGGTAGTAGATATTGGTTCCGAAGACGGGAAATATGTAGAGATACTGAGTGGTCTCTTTGCTGGAGACCGCGTAGTAACAGAAGGTTCTTTGCAGGTCAAGCTGGCATCATTGAACAATACAGTAGACCCTCACGCGGGGCATGTACATTGAATCAGAAAGCAGGGAATAAACAGAAGCTATTAAAAAAACAAAAGCGATGTTAAATTATTTAATAAAAAATGCCCTAAACAACCGGTTTGCCGTTCTGCTTTTAGCAGGATTGCTCATGTTGGCCGGTGGATGGGTGACCAAGCAGGTTGATGTGGATGTGTTTCCTGACCTGACAGCCCCTACTGTAACCGTTATGACGGAAGCACACGGCATGTCAGCAGAAGAGATAGAACGCTTAGTGACCTTCAGACTGGAGACTGCATTGAATGGAGCACCAAGTGTCCGGCGGATACGTTCCTCCTCTTCTGCCGGTCTTTCTACTGTATGGGTGGAATTTGACTGGGGAACTGAAATATTCAGGGCCCGGCAGATAGTTAATGAGCGATTGGGGACTGTTCAGTCAGATTTACCGGACAATGCAGAAATGCCTGTCATGGCTCCTATAGCTTCAATAATGGGGGAGATACAGATGATCGGCATGACTTCGGACAGTGTCAGCGGGATCGATATGCGTACCCTAGCTGATTGGTTTATCAAGCCCAGGCTCTTGGCAGTGACCGGTGTATCAAAAGTGATCATTTATGGAGGAGACATCAAGGAATATCAGGTCTTTGCCTCTCCTGCCAAAATGAAATTTCATCATGTATCGTTAAATGAGCTGCATGATGCCCTGAAGAAACTCAATCACAATTCATCCGGTGGATATCTGGAGCAATACGGCAAACAATATCTGATATCTGTAAAAGGAAGAATCCGTTCTATCAAGGAGATAGAGGAAGCCTATGTGAAGATGGAACACGAGGTAGCCGTGCGTGTAGGGGATCTGGCAACGGTAAAGATCGGAGCAGCGCCGAGATTGGGTAACGCCTCAATAAACGGCAAGGATGCCTTAACGATAACAATATTGAAACAACCCGGAGCTAACACCTTGAAATTAACCCGGGCAATAGACAAAACCGTAGAAGAGATTTCAAAGAACCTTCCTTCGGACATAATGCTGAATCCTGAACTGTTCAGGCAAAGCAATTTCATAGAACAATCGATCAATAATTTACGTGCAGTATTACTTGAGGGGGTATTTTTTGTAGTGTTGATATTGTTTTTGTTTTTAATGGAGTGGCGGACCACCCTGATATCCGTCATAACAATCCCTTTATCTCTTCTGATAAGCATATTGTTATTACATGCCACCGGATTTTCTATAAATACCATGACACTGGGCGGTCTTGCAATAGCAGTAGGCGTATTGGTGGATGATGCGATAGTAGATGTAGAAAATGTTTACAAGCGATTGCGGCAAAATGCGATATTGCCATTGGCTGAACAGAAAAACAAACTCATTGTCATATACGAGGCCACCTTTGAAGTTCGGGCATCGATACTGAATTCCTCTTTGATCATCATAGCGTCATTTATTCCCCTGTTTTTTTTGAGCGGGATAGAAGGCAGGTTGTTACAACCTTTGGGAATCGCCTTTCTGATAGTAATAGTAGTATCCTTGATGGTTGCAGTGGCAATTACTCCTGCCCTGTGCAGTATACTTATTAAGACAAATGCGGAAGAAGCTTCAGAAAAATCACTCAAGCACAACATTTTAATAAGAAGTTTACAATATATCTACAGAAAAATATTGCGGGTAAGTCTGAACAAGTCCTGGTATATTCTGCTGTCAGCATTAATCCTTTTAATACTATCGGTAATAGCAATGGCAGGGTTAGGCCGTTCATTTTTGCCTGATTTCAATGAAGGGTCATTGACAATATCAGTGATAGTACCTCCTGAGACCTCATTGACTGAGACACACCGCATCGGGCGACAGGTAGAAAAAAGGCTCCTGGAAATTCCCGAGATAGATTTAGTGGGCAGGAGGACCGGCAGGGCCTCGATGGACGAACATGCACAGAGTCATTATGCATCGGAGATAGAGGTGCCTTTAAAGATGCTGGAGAGGAACAAGCAGGAAGTACTTGCAGAAATAAGAAAGAAGACCGGCAATATTCCCGGGGTAACGATAAACATAGGACAACCGATATCTCACCGCATAGACCACATGATATCGGGGACAAGGTCGAACATAGCGATAAAGCTATTTGGTGAAGACCTGACCAAGATGCTTCAGACTGGCAACGAAATAAAGAAAGCAATATCAGGGATAGAAGGAATTGTGGATGTAAATGCTGATCAGAAAACAGAGATACCCTATCTGTACATCTACCCCAAGCATGAGATGTTGTCGAGAAGTGGCATAAGCATAGAAAGATTTGCTGATTTTATAGACATAGCAATAGGAGGAAGGACCGTGGCACAGGTATACGAAAATCAGCGGAGTTTTAATCTGAAGTTGAGGCTGGAAGAAAAGGTTAGAGATAAGATAGAGAAACTGGAAAACCTGTTGATAGAAAATTTTGAAGGCGACAAGATCCCTTTCGGGAAAGTGGCAAGGATCGTTTCGAACAGCAGTCCAGAACGAATAACGAGAGAAAAAGTAAGGAGGAAACTCGTTATAGCAGCGAACGTAGCCGGGCGCGATATCAGGAGTGCAGTAGAAGAGATACAATCAACAATCAATACCAAAGTGACACTTCCGGAAAGTTATCATATAGAGTATGGCGGGCAGTTCGAAAGCGAGCAAAAAGCCACGAGGATGCTGATGATGACCTCAATGATATCCCTTTTGGTGATTTTTTTACTATTAATGCGGGAATTCAGGGAAATCCGTTTGTCACTGATCATTTTGTTCAATCTACCTTTGGCACTGATAGGCGGCGTATTTATGATCTATTTTGGCAGTGGCATAATATCTATAGCTAGTACCATCGGTTTTATCAGTTTATTTGGCATAGCCACACGAAACGGGATGCTGTTGATATCGAGATATAAGGTGCTGACAGATGAAGGAAAAGATTTGATGACAGCAATTACAGAAGGGTCACTCGACCGTTTGAATCCGATACTTATGACCGCCACCACGACCGGGCTAGCCCTGTTGCCCCTGATATTTGCCGCTGGAAAGGCCGGGAATGAGATACAAAGTCCGATGGCTGTAGTCATTGTAGGCGGACTGATATCTTCAACTTTATTGAACCTGGTGGTAGTCCCCTGTACTTTTTATTTATTGAAAAGAAAAAAGCAAAGCATATGAATAAGATAATAATAATTACAACAGCATTTCTGTTTGTCGGTATCAGTACAAAAGCGCAGAAAAACATAGATATGGAAACAGCTGCAACGCTTGTCATTACTGAACATCCCAGCATAAAACAACAGGACCTGTATATAGAACAACAGATGCTATTGAAGGAAGGAGGGAAACAACAACCCTTTATGTCTGCCGGCTACAGTTTTGAGGAAGTGGGCATCATCGGAACCGGGATACACAGTATATATATACAACAGAGTTTCAATATGCCCGGGATAGCAAAAAGCAAAGGCCTGATGCGGGAGGAGATGGCAAAATCCGGAAAATTGCAGAAGCTCGCCACGCAAAAACAGCTTAAGCGATATATTTCAGGGCTTTATCAACAAATTCTATACAGAAAGAACCTGAGTAGGTTGAATGAAGAAATGCTAATGTTGTATAACAATATAGAAAAGATAGCAAAGAAGCGGAATGAGGTTGGAGAGACCGGAGAATTACCTGTTCTGGCAATACAAACAGTAAAACAGCAGCTTGAACTCGAGCAAATGGGCAATCATCAGGACTTTCTTACCGGGATGGAAAAGCTGAAACAATTTCTCAG
>CAJQOX010000037.1 GCA_905480075.1 uncultured Aureispira sp.
TTTTCTTTTTTCCATTTTTCCCATGCTTTTATAGAAGAATCGGAAAAATGGAAAAAAGAAAAAAATTATACTCCTGAAGTAAATATTGAAAACCACGATACAATTAGTATGTTGGCTATTGATAAGGAAGGAAATATGTCCGGTGCTTGTACTACTAGCGGACTCGCTTATAAAATGCATGGCCGCGTTGGCGATTCTCCTATTATTGGTGCTTCCTTATTTGTTGACAATGAAGTAGGGGGTGCCTGTGCCACAGGGGTCGGCGAAATGGTCATTCGTGTCGTCGGATCTCACCTTGTTGTTGAATTGATGAGACAGGGTTATTCCCCTCAGAAAGCCTGTGAAATGGCGGTAGACAGGATCATAAAGAAACACAAATCGGTAAAAGGTATGCAGGTAGGTTTTTTGGCTATGAATATGAATGGAGAATGTGGGGCCCATTCTATTTATAAGGGTTTTAATTATGCAAAACACACAGATAAAAAAAATGAGTTGATCGACAGTTCTTTTATTCATGAATGGGATTAGTAATTATTTCTGTTTTGTATTTAACAGATAGGATAAAAAACATATCTTTGTCACGAATTAAAAGATCAGAAATCAATGAAATTTACAGGAACCAATGATTATATTGCTGCTAAAGATCTCCAAATGGCAGTAAATGCGTCTATTGCTATGGAAAAACCCCTTTTGGTTAAAGGAGAACCCGGCACCGGCAAAACGATGCTCGCTCATGAAATTGCTAAAGCCCTGAAATGTCCTTTATATACCTGGCATATCAAATCTACTACAAAAGCCCAACAGGGACTATATGATTATGATGCTGTCTCAAGACTCAGAGATTCTCAACTCGGCGATGAAAAAGTGCATGATATCAGCAATTATATCATTAAAGGGAAACTATGGGAAGCCTTTGAAGCTGACCAAAGGGTTGTCTTGTTGATAGATGAAATTGATAAGGCGGATATCGAATTCCCGAATGACCTTTTGCTCGAACTGGACAAAATGGAGTTCTTTTGCTATGAACTGAACAAAACAATTAAGGCAAAACACAGACCTATAGTCATCATTTCTTCCAACAATGAAAAAGAATTACCGGACGCCTTCCTGAGACGTTGCTTTTTTCACTACATCTCTTTTCCCGACCGAAATACCCTGATGAAAATTGTCGATGTGCATTATCCTGATATGGAACAAAGACTGACTCAGGAAGCAATGGAACAATTTTACGCTATACGCAACATCAGAGGCCTCAAAAAGAAACCCTCAACATCTGAATTGCTCGACTGGATAAAATTACTGATGGTCGGAAAAATAAATGCTGAAGGGCTGAAAGAAGAACACAGCGCAGGAAGAATTCCGCTTGTGGGGGCCATCATAAAAAACGAACAAGACCTTGAATTAGTTAATAAAAGTAAGTTCCGTTAATATGTTCCTCGATTTCTTTCTATTACTCAAAAACAGGGGTTTACCGGTCTCTCTCATGGAGTACCTCAGTCTGCTCGAAGCGGTAAACAAAGGAGTAGCGGAAAGAAATATTGATAATTTTTACTATTTATGCAGGGTGTCTCTCATCAAAAGTGAACAACACCTCGACGATTTTGACAGTTTATTCGGATTATATTTTAAAGGTATAGAAAATATCAGCGATGAAACAATCTACCAGATTCCAGAAGAATGGTTACGAAAAAACAGCGAACGGATTTTCTCAAAAGAGGAAATGGAAAAAATCAAAGGCATGGGTGGTCTCCAAAAACTCCTTGAACGAATTCAGGAATTGTTCAAAGAACAAAAGGAACGACATCAGGGAGGTAGCAAATGGATCGGAACCAACGGAACTTCTCCTTTCGGGGCCTACGGATACAACCCTGAAGGGGTAAGGATTGGTCAAAACGAATCCAGACACCGCAGGGCGGTTAAAGTTTGGGATGAACGCCATTTCAAAGACCTCAAAGATGATGTGGAACTCGAAACAAGAAACCTCAAGCTTGCGCTTAAACGCCTGCGCAAAATTACCAGGGAAGGAAATGAAGAAGAACTAGATATTAAACAAACTATCAGAAAAACTTCCGAAAACGCCGGCTTCCTGAAACTCGAAATGCTCCCCGAAAAGAAAAACAATGTTAAAGTCCTCCTGCTACTCGATATCGGTGGTTCTATGGATGATCATATTGAACTTTGCTCACAGCTTTTTTCAGCAGCAAAATACGAATTCAGACACCTGGAGTTTTTCTATTTTCATAATTGTGTTTATGAAATGCTCTGGAAAAATAATGTCCGCCGTTGGGACGAAGCTATATCTACCTATGACCTGCTCAATAAATACAACAGCGATTATAAATTAATCTTTGTGGGAGATGCCTCTATGTCTCCCTACGAAATAATGATGAAGCATGGTGCTGTGGAACATTATAACGAGGAGGCAGGTATTGTTTGGCTCAATCGCCTGAAATCGAAATTTAAAGATATGGTTTGGCTCAATCCAGTGCCACAACAAGAATGGTCATGGACGCATTCCATAAAATTGATAAAGGAATATACTGAAGACCGTATGTTCCCGCTCACGATCCGTGGAATTTCTGAAGCGGTCAATGCCCTGAAGTAATATCAAATCACGCCTTCTGATATCAATACGATCATGATCACAGGTACAGGAATCTCCCCCACCCAATTGTATATGATATTGCCTTCCTTATGATTGCCCAACCTTACCTTCCCTTCATGTATATTACAGGCAACATCGGCTGTATGATGTGAGCCTTTCATCAAATTACCATCTTTCCAGTTATATATGATATTACCTTCTTTGTGGTTACCTTCACGCAGATTTGCCCCATCCCAATTGTAAAGCACCTTGTCGAATTTGGAATTTCCCTTCCTCAGACTTCTGCCGTCAAAGTTATAAGCCACATCTCCATAGGGTGCTGAACCGATAATCAGTTTACTTCCGTTCCAGTTATAAATGACATTCGCAGTATGATGAGAGCCTTTACATATTTTTACATTCATGACAGATCAGTTTAATACCTTTATTTATTAATTATTCTCTTTATGAAATCTAATTTTCTGTTTCACTCTCTTAATTTCCAAAAATATTATCAGTAATTAAAATATATGTATAACGATTTTATAATTTATTATTAATATCATCCTTATTGTTCCTTTCTTTCCTGAATATTTTGAATAATCGTGTTTCTATCAGCTGTTTTTATTAAAAAACTATCTAAATAAAAATCACTGAGATCAATTAAGGCTTTCTATATTTTAATATTAAGGGCGTCCGGGCGCTACGTTTCGCAGCTCGCTCACGCTCGGCCCGCAGCAGCTGCAAAAACAGCTGCTGCGGTCTGTGTCCTGCGTCCACACTACTTCACATCGCTGACGCGGATAAATAGATGACCGGATTGTTTGATTGGATGGATTTTGATCTTCGGATTTGGAAAGTGGCGGATTTTCGGGACTTTTGGAAAGTTCGACTTTTCCGGGACTTTTGGAAAGTGTCACCTTTTGGAAAGTGGTACCTTTTGGTAAGTATAGACTTTTGGAAAGGTGGTACTTTCAATTCAGGAATTTATGCACGTGGCAGCAAATAACAAAAGTCAGCAGGAATATCTCCTGCTGACTTTTGCGCGTATGCTGTGTGGATTAAAAACTACTTTTCTATATAAACCGTGCTTCTTATTCTTTCCTCTGCTGTCTGCAAAATCATAAAGTACAGACCATTGTCCAATT
>CAJQOX010000038.1 GCA_905480075.1 uncultured Aureispira sp.
TGGATTTCTGCTTTTAGTTTTTTGAATACCGGAATATAGCTTTTCATTGAAGCTTTTGTAATCTGACTATTGCCACTAAAACTGTGAGAGGCATCAGGGTCGGGTTGAAAATTTTGACAGTCAAAAATTAACCCTAAGACAAAAACAGAAAGAAAGGTTTCATAGATGATAAAAATTAAGAAATTTTCTGATTAATAAATTATAACTTTTCGCAGACACCATGAAATCGTTGCAAAATATCTGCGACGGGTTCTATCTTATGAATACCACCGACCCCCTTTCCTGCCTGCCAATACTGCGCATAGCCTTGTTTGGTGGCCACCTTTTTGAAACGGAACATGGAGCGGAGCATATAATAATTGCGGACCCATTTTTTTGTTCTCCGGCCTTTGAGCAGTTTACTTGTGACAGGACCGGCTTTTAGTCCCATTTTCTCAATATCCGGAGTGAGGATGACAGAGGAGTTGACCCCTGCAATTTTGGTAGTCCAGACAATATCTTTTTCTTCGCTGTTCACAATAGCTTCTTTATAATCGTCGGGCGTCTGACATTCCGGAGTAGCCAGAAAACGGGTACCCATCTGCACGGCAGCATAGCCCATTTTCAGGGCCTTTTCAAAATCCTTTTCGTTGCCGACACCTCCTGCACAGACCAAAGGCAGGTTCAGGTCATGCAAGTCTTCCACCATTTGTTCAGGAGACAAGGAGCCGGTCTGACCACCTGCCCGGTTGTTTACACAGATTAATCCATCGACCCCTGCATCCACGACTTTCAGTGCAAATTTTCGGTTCGGGACATCGTGGTACACCTTTATGCCCTCCTGATGCGCCCTTTTGACCACCCACTCGGGATTGCCAAGCGAGGTAAGGAAGAATTTCACTCCCTCTTCGATAGAAATTTCCAGCCATTCCCTCATGCGTTTTTCGTAGGTTTTGTTGGCTTTGACCAGGGTAAAATTGACACCGAAAGGTTTTGACGTACGATTTTTTATCAGCTGCAGACCTTCTCTGAAATCGTGACCGTAGACAAAGGTCATTGCTACAGGCTGCACGACCCCGAGACCGCCAGCTTCGGAGACCGCAGCGATCAGTTCGGGGTTCGATCCCGGATACATCGGTCCGCAGATTACAGGAGTAGAGATAGCAAAATCCTTTGTAAATTTTTGCGCTTCATTCATAGTTCTACGATAATTAATAGAACATAAGGTAGGAATTAAAAATCGGATTTTAAAAAGAAAGTAAAGACAGTTAAAATAAAAAACCCTGAGTAGCGGTTGCATATCAGTTAATTCATAAGAACATTCCATGAAATACAGTTCAGGACACCCCCCTCCTTTGCCAACTCATTGCATCTGACCGTATGAATCCGGTGTCTACCAAAGCATTCTTCAACAATACGGCAAGTAATTTCGTCTTCTTTTTTGTCGAACAGAGGAATGAATATATCTATTCCTATCTGCAGGTAGTTGATATATAAGCCTGTTGCACTTTCAGTTTTGAGGCAGGGCATATACGGGAGTTCAATATAGTTGAATCCGGCATTTTTCAGCGCCATCCTGAAACATCGCTGATAATATTTGTCCTGTGAGGACAAATCATTTATCAGCAGGAGGTCATCAGAAACAAAGCGCAGCATGCCATCGGCATGACCGATGATATCACCGGGGTCCTGCGGGACAAAATAAATGCTGTCCGTTCTGAGCAATTTTTCCAGTTTTTGAATGACTTCCTTTTCAGAAAAGTGATTATTTTCTTCAAAGATCTTATCGCATAGAATAACTTTCTTATTGCTACATACTACATTTCCTCCGTCAACAATCAAATCGGATTTTAAGGTATTGATATTGAGTTCAGCGCAAATTGCATCGGTATCCGAGATAGTTTTGCGATATTTTTTTGTTTGAAGATAATCCGGATTATAAGTAAAGCGGACAAATTCCTTTTCACTGATTTGCACCGGCATATAATCCACTGCCCAAATGTCATTTGTTTGCGGTAAAAGATCATAGTGGATATTGGCTGCGATCAGTTTTTTGCTGAAGGAATTAAAAAATGCGGGTAGTTTTTTGGGGAGGCAATCAGCGAGATAAAGCTTGTTGGTATCAGAGTCTGCTATCATCTTTTGTATTTTTACTATCCTCCTTTTTTTTCTCATTGACCATATCCTTAGCCTCAGCGTCAGCGTCTTTCTTTAGTTGTTGAGATTCCTCAAAGGCTTTCAAAGCTTTAGCTTCCCAGTTGATATGTTCTATGCCTTCAAACTCTTCTATTGGAAATTCTTCGTACTTTTCATTCTTATCCATTATTAATTATTTTTTATTAATTATTAAATCAATTAATTATTATAATTATTTATATAAATTAATATATATATTTAAATGATTAACAATAGCTAAGGTAAACGTTTTTTGTTAAAAAAGAAAGAAAAGTGAAAATTTTATACATTCCCCGAAGCCTTAAGACAAAGGTAGCCTGACCGCAGAACAAAAACATTAAAAAGAAAGAAAACAAGGAGGAGTTAAGAAATGGAGAGAATAAACATTTTGATCCAAATAAAGCGACAATCCGGAAAAGCTGCTCAGGGTTTCAAGTCAAGATATTTTTTAATTTCAGCCATTTCAGATTTAAGTTTTTCCAGTTCAATAATTTTCTCTTTTAGTGCTTGATTTTCTGCGGACAATTCCTGCACTGCTTTTACAAGAGGAATGGTAAATTCCGCATAACGCAATCCATAATGATCCATACTATTTTCGGGTAAATCAAGTCCACTAAAATCATATCCGGATTTTTGGGCAGCAATTTCCACTTCCTGAGCAATAAAGCCAGATTGGAGGATTTTTGCTTTTTGTAATTCAGCGTTCATTAAGCGCAAACTATCAGGAGTATCCAGAAAATCAGCGATAGCCTCCATATCGAGATTATAGGTCACCGGTCGGAGCAGATTAATAAAATCCAGCCCGGCAACATTTTCGTTGACATTGGTTTTGAAGCGGATATCGGAGACATTGGTCCAGTTGGCAAAGCCTCCTATACTGCTGACTGCACTATTACCGAGGCGAATCTGATTGGAGGCAGTAATATCAGCATTAAAACCCAGGGCCATAGAATTGGAGAACAGGTCTCCATTATAAAAAGCACTATACCCCAAAGCAGTATTAGACATGCCATTCGTATTAGAGTACAAAGCCCTGTACCCAACAGCCGTATTATTACTTCCTCCGACATTAGAATACATAGCCTGAAAACCGGAGCTATTATTATCATTTCCGGTCGTATTGTAGAAGAGAGATTGATACCCTGCGGCATTATTATTATTTCCGGTCGCATTATACATCATAGATTGATATCCTGCGGCATTATTACTATTTCCTGAAGTACTCAGTCGCAAAGCATAAGACCCCATAGCCGTATTAAAATTACCTGTAGAATTCCCATAGAGAGAATTATTCCCGAGGGCCGTATTAAAATTGCCCGTCGTATTATTGTAAAGAGATTGATAGCCCATAGAACTATTTCTTTGCCCTGAAGTATTAGACCTGAGGGATTGAGACCCTAGCGCAGAATTATAAAAACCAGTAGTATTATTATAAAGAGCCTGAGCCCCGAGCGCAGAGTTATTATTCCCCGTAGTATTAAAAAAGAGTGCCTGAAATCCCGTTGCGTTATTATCCTGACCCGAGGTATTATTCCTAAGCGCCTGAAAACCAATAGCGATATTATTATTACCGGAGAGATTAGAATACAAAGCCTGCTGTCCCATAGCACAATTATAGGAACCGGCAGTATTGAGGTATAAGGCCTGATAGCCCATTGCATTATTAGAGTAGCCCCCGATATTAAATCGCAGAGCCTCCGAACCTATAGCATTATTATTGGCACCAAAAGTATTGGCACTTAAAGCCTGATAACCGATTGCACTATTATTGAACGCATTGGAATTAAACAAGGAAAAATAACCAATAGCCGTATTATTACTACCAATAATATTATTGGCAAGAGATTCGTGACCAATAGCACAATTATTATTGCCACTG
>CAJQOX010000039.1 GCA_905480075.1 uncultured Aureispira sp.
TCTATATCATTGATGAGGTTCATATGCTCACCCTTTCTGCTTTCAATGCCTTCCTGAAAACACTCGAGGAACCTCCGTCCTATGCTATTTTCATCCTTGCAACGACTGAAAAACACAAAATAATTCCTACTATTCTGTCCAGATGTCAGATTTTTGACTTCAACAGAATTCTCGTAGAAGATATTGTTATGCATTTGCAACATATTTGCAAAGAGGAAAATATTGAGGCTGAAATTGAAGCCCTGAACATTATTGCCCAAAAAGCAGATGGCGCGCTGAGGGATGCTCTTTCAGTTTTTGACCGAATTATCAGCTTCTCAGGAAAAAATATCACGTATAAGGATGTCATTGAAAATCTGAACATCCTGGATTACGACTATTACTTCAAAATCACTGATGCTATCATCTCGGAGGACTGCAGCCAACTCTTATTATTGTATGACAAGATATCCCGCAAGGGTTTTAACGGAGATATTTTCATAAACGGCCTGGCAGAACATTTCCGCAATCTTTTGGTTTGCAAAGATCCACAAACCTTATCTCTGCTCGAAGTCAGCGGTAATATTGAAGATCGTTATCTACAACAAGCCTCCCTGACCCCGCTGTCTCTCATTTTATCGGCTTTAAGTATTGCCAATGATTGTGATATCAACTACAAAATGGCCAGGAACCTACGCCTCCATGTTGAAATGGCCCTGATAAAAATGGCCTATATACAACGGGCAGGGAAAGTTCAGATTCAACAACTGGCAAGCCCATCCTCTGAAAAAAAAACAGCAGTAGCTAGCATTCCCGACAAAAAAGAGGAAAAAAGGGCGGATAATCAGACAAAAACGCCTGTTAATAAACAAAAAACTGATAATACCCCGACAGATTCCGTCGCTAAACCTGATGTTGAATTAACCCCTGCTGTCCCCGACCCGGTTCTAATAGAAAAAAAACCAAGTAATTTTGCTGATAAACTTGCAAAAAAATCCAGCTCGGGTTTCCTTTCAAAGGTTATCAATTCTGTAAAGGAAGAATATGAAAAACCTGCTGAAGAGGCTTTGCCTTTCACTATTGAAAACCTGCAAAAAGTCTGGAATGATTACTGGCAGGCTATTGACTCTCAATCAACTCAGATTTTATTCAAAACTGCAGTCCTCTCTGTTTTAGATGAAGAGAATGGAAAAATAAAGGTGATTGCTGCAGGCAACCGGGCAAAGGATGCTATTCAAAGAGAAAGAACGTTAAAACAAATTTTAATAGATCGGTTTCAGAAAAAAAATCTAGAGTTTCTTGTCGAAATAAACCAGGAAATAGCCGAGAAACCCAAACCTAAAAAGCTGCTGCCTCAATCTGACAGAGATAAATATGTTTATTTCCTTCAACTAAATCCACTGCTTAAAGATTTTCAGAAAAAATTCGAATTGTTGCCTGCGAAAAAAAATTAATCAATGGCTCTTCATTTTATTACCATAATGCATAACAGATTATGAAAGAAAATAAATCTACTCAAAACATTGAGCTCAATCTAAGTTTTGATGAAATAAATATTGTTTTAAAGGCTTTGGGCAGCCTCCCTTTTAATGAGGTTTACGACCTTATCGGTAAAATTCACGAGCAGGCAAATGCGCAGGCCAAATAATACCCGATATTAAATGAACATAGAATTTGAAATATCTGACGATGCTTGCTTCTTGGGCCTTATCAACACCGAAAGGTATATTTCTTTTGTAGATGAAAACTGGGAATTTGATCAAATCAAAAAACGTATAATAAGAGAAAGTAATAAGGGGCATATTTTATTATGGGGAACTGAATTACCCAATAACTGGAGGATAAGAGTTTGTGACAAACCCGTAGCTGATAAATTCTTCAAAGAATTTGAAGGAAAAATTAAAGTCTCGCATTCAAAATTACACCTGATCAATTATGAATCGCTTAGTTTCGCTGCTCAGTTCGAAGAAGAACAATTGCCGGAAGAAGAACTTGCAGACCTTAACGTGGAGCTGGATAATGCCGTGTACGATGTAAAGGTCAGGCAGCTGTTTAACCCAGATGAAGAGGGAATATCAGAGGATATGCTGGGCTTTGAAATCCTGTTGCAAAAAAGCGAAAAAAAAGGTAAAGGGAAATTAAATAACTTCAAAGAATTGGTATGGTCGCAATATTGATTTTTATTCCACTAAAAACCAGCTCACTGTTTCCTTTGCCCAAGATTGTATATCTCCCTGTATTTCAATAGCAAAACTGGCAATTCTGCTTTTAGCTTTTTACGCACTGCCACGATATCAAATTCTTTTCTTGCTCCTGCACTATTCATCTCTTCAAGCATATGTTGTGCTTTGTTCTTACTGTTTTTTGTTAATGGATGTATGCGGTTATTATCGGTAATCTCAACAGTAACTTCAAGAGACTGATGAAGATATTCATATGATTTCGTATAGTCTTTCTTTCTGAAATAAAATTCTGATAGTTTGAGTAGTGATTGTGGATTGATATATTGATCTGCTGCAATTTGGTGATAGATTAATGCAGAATCAATTTTACCCTCGGAAGCATATTGATTGGCAAGATAATAAAAACCATACGAGGCCACATGTAATTCCAGATTATCAGATGCCATCCTGTCCAGGATCTGCTCTTTATTCAAACTAGCAAATTGAGAAAACATAGACTCATAGCCCGCTTTATCCATAGAGGCTTCCACCTGCATTTTTAAATTATTATACTTGTTCTTCTCCAACGCTTCCATACTGTAGTTTACGGCTGTATCGCAACTTATTATAAAAAAGCAGTAAAAGATAATTATTAAACGGGACCTTTGTATCATTTTTTATCTTATTGGTATTTATTAACTATCCGTTCGTATTCTCCGAGAACCTAATCATTCACATTTATTTAATAAACTGAAATACACTGAAAAAAAGTATACGAAATACCCTATTTTTGATAATTTACAAAATAAAAAATACTTTTATCAGATATTAAGACCAAATAAAGCGATTCAAGTTTACAACATTAAAGAATCATTCTTATCTTTATCTCATATTATTAAAAAATCTAAAAAACAACCAAAAATATAACTACAATGGCAAATGTGGTACACATGCCCGCACTCAGTGATACTATGGAAGAAGGAACACTGATTGCCTGGCACAAAAAAGTCGGAGAAACTGTAGAATCAGGTGAATTACTAGCAGAAATCGAAACAGACAAAGCCGTAATGGAGTTTCAGAGCTTTTATGACGGTGTACTTTTGTATATTGGTGTAGAAGAAGGGAATGCTGTGCCTGTAGATGCTGTCATTGCAGTCATCGGTGAAAAGGGCGAAGATTTTCAGGCGCTTATCAACGAAAACATTTCTGCTGCGGAATCTACAGATTCCAATCAGGAAAAACCCGATGACGAAATTCTGGAAACTATTTCTTCTCCGCTCACTAATAACTCTTATAATAATGTCAGCAATGGCAAAATTAAAGCATCGCCCCTCGCAAAGGCAATGGCTAAAGAAGAGGGTATTGATATCAATACTATCGAGGGTTCAGGTGATGATGGCAGAATAGTAAAAAGAGATATCGAAGATTATCTGAAAAAACCGAAAACCTTAGCTCCTTCAATCATCGAACCTTCAATTGCTTCTGATTCAGAAGGCGATTTTGAAGATGTTCCTGCCAGTCAAATGCGTAAGGTAATTGCCCGTCGGTTGGGAGAAAGTAAATTTTCTGCCCCGCACTTCTACCTGACTATGGAAATTTGCATGGACAAATTGATGAAAACCCGCAAACAAGTCAAAGAACTTACCGAAACAAAAATTTCTTATAATGACTTTATTGTTAAAGCAGTGTCTAAGTCTCTTAAAGAAAATAAATCCATCAATGCCTCTTGGCTTGGAGATCGGATCCGCTATTATAATTATGTAAATATTGGTGTTGCTGTTGCTATGGATGAAGGCCTTGTTGTTCCTGTTGTCAAAAACTCCGATACCAAATCCCTCTCTCAAATAGCAACCGAAATCCGGGAACTCGCAGGTCGGGCCCGTGAAAGAAAACTATCTCCTGAGGAAATGACTGGTAATACTTTTACTATTTCCAACCTGGGAATGTTCGGAATTGATGAATTTACAGCTATAATTAATCCGCCTGATGCCTGTATCCTTGCCGTAGGTGGTATTTCTCCTCGTTTAGTTATGATTGATGGAGAAGTAAAGGAATCTCATTTCATGAAAGTTACTTTATCCTGCGACCACCGTGTCGTTGATGGTGCTTCCGGTGCAAAGTTTTTGAATACACTGAAAGATATTCTGGAAGAACCTATGAGATTAATTATCTAATCAGGTTTAACTTTAAAATATTTCTGAGGATTATACTTTATTGTTATAATCCTCTTTTTTTTTACTTTTACTGATATGCCTACACTTTTTACTTTCATTATCTTTGCAATCATTGCGGCCACTGACCTCTTTGCTCAGGGAACCTACTTTCCTTCCGATTCTTTAAGTAATAATGATATTATCCTTTATGAAATTAATGAAAAACATACTAATACCTACATCTTTAACTCGACAATAGATCAAGACAGCGTCTTCCTGGTAATTCCTCCGGAATTACCCTTGGGTTATTTTGAAGCTTATTACTATAATGATACGAACAGGATTGCACTCCTTTACTACAATAATGGTGTTCATTCCTACTGTCAACAGTTTTATGCTGATGGTAGTATGAAATCCGACAGCGAATACAACAAATTTGGTGACCTGCATGGCTTACATGTCATTTTCGACAGAAAAGGGGAGGAAGTCTGGCATGCTGAATATTATTTCGGAGAGCTGGAAAGGGAGTATAATTATGAATTCCTTGAAATTGAAAACGCTACAATTTTGCTTTTAAAAAACAAACAGGCTTTTGGAACTTATACTTTTACTCCTACCCCCTCAAGGGCTCGGAGAGATAAAATAATTTTAAGGGAAAACAAAAGTTTTACTTATCGGAATACAAAGAATAATTGTCACTATTGCAATAGTTATGAAGGGAAATGGGTAAATTCCGGCAATTATATCATTCTGACACCAGACAAGAGTGATATCTGGAGAACCCCCGATAGAAAATTTGCAATTACCGCTTCTCCTCAGCTAACAAATCTTAAACTTATAGAAGTAAAAGATTGGGGGGTAGAATGGTACAACTCAGAATACAGAAAAACAAAAAAAAATGTTTCCTTAAGCAAAATTAAATAACTTATAATTTATCCTTATGAAAAGTTTTATGATTCCTTTCATCATTGTCTTTTTTATCTCATCTATCTTTATTGTCTTAGGGGTTTGGCTTTTATCTGCTAATACTGATTTGATTGAAAACGGCATAAAAACAGAGGGTAAAATAACAGCTATGGTCAGAAAAACCGACTCTGAAGGAAGTAAAATGTGGCACCCTGTAGTTGAATTCACAACAAACAATGGTATACAATTCTCGAAGGAAATGATTTTTGGCACAAGCCCTCCTGCTTATGAAACCGGTGATGCTGTTGAAGTCCTTTATTATGCGGGCAACCCTGATTCTGCTGTAATCAACTCCTATTTTCAAATGTATGTTTTTCCCTGGATTTTCATCGCGGTCGGAATATTTATTGAATGTATCATGGTAATAGTTTATATTATTAAGAAAAGAACAAGCCGTAATTTAACCCCTGAGACTTCTGTAAATAATTCAGCAGCTGATACTGAAAATGAATCTCTATATGACAAGAAAGCTGATAAGGATAAGGAAAACCCTTTCCTCTTAGACTGAAACTATATATTTCTTTTAATTTCAATTAGTTTATTATTCAATTGCCATCTATTTACAGAACTTCCACTTTTATAACAAAAAACTTTGTTACATTTGTTGACACATCGAAGAAAAAATAATATCCTGATTGCAGTTTTTATTAATCTGCATCAAACATTTATTTCAGGTAAAACTACAAGTTTATAATAATGAAAGCAACAATAATCAATATAGGAGACGAACTACTAATAGGACAAATAGTTAATACAAATGCCTCTTGGATGGCCCACAAGCTCAACCGTCACGGCATTGCCGTCGATAAAATCCTCGCAATTGCAGATACCAAGGATGCGATTTTCAGTGCCCTTGACCAATCAATTCCTGATTCAACAGTAATTCTTATTACCGGTGGACTGGGGCCCACTAAAGATGATATTACAAAGAGTACCCTCGCTGAATACTTCAATATGGATGTTAAGTTTCATCAGCCGAGTTTTGATAATATAAAGCAACTTTTTGCTCAGTATGGCAGGGTGGCTGACGAAAAATATGAAATGCAGGCCGAAATGCCTGTCGGTGCAAGAATTTTAATAAATAAAACAGGTACCGCTTCAGGAATGTGGTTTGAACACAAAGGGAAATACATCATTTCCATACCGGGGGTTCCCCGAGAAGTCAGGTACCTGATGAAATATGAAATATTGCCTAAACTGATACTTGAACTCGACACTCCGGCTATTTTGCACAGAACGATCAACCTCACCGGAAAGGGAGAAACTCATTTATCCGAATTGCTTCAGGATTTCGAAAAAGGTTTGCCTTCTAATATCAAACTGGCTTATCTCCCTGAACCGGTTATGGGTATGGTCAGACTCAGACTGACTGCCGTTGGAAATGACGCGATGGTTCTCGAGACTCAGCTGGACCACCACGTCCGTAAACTGATCCCTCTCCTCGGGAGTATGGTGTTTGGGGAAGGTAAGGAAACTCTGGAATCTGTTGTAGGAAAATTACTAACTAAAGAGGGCTATACCCTTGGAACTGCCGAAAGTTGTACAGGTGGTATAGTAGCTCATAAAATCACTTCCGTTTCTGGTAGTTCAGCCTATTTTGAAAGCAGCGTTGTAGCGTATTCTAATGAATCCAAAGTAAATTTGCTTGGGGTAAAACCTGAAACCCTTGTAGATTATGGCGCCGTCAGCGAACAGTGTGTTACCGAGATGGCAAAAGGTACTCAAAAACTTTTAGGTGTAAACTGTGTTATTGCGGTCACAGGAGTGGCTGGCCCTACTGGTGGCAGTCCCGAAAAACCGGTGGGTACGGTCTGGATTGCGGTCACCAAGAATGATGATATTTATACTAAAAAAGTGCATTTAGGCAAAGAACGTATGCAGAATATAGAACAGACTTCTACTATTGCCCTTAATCTGCTTCGCCGCTTCCTTATTAATGATTTATAAGGCTCACAGCTCACAGAACAATATATTATTCCGAACTTGCTCCTTTTAATAAGTAAAAAAACAAGAAAATTGGGACTTTTTGGCTTTTCATAAAATATGACATAGCTTTCTTCTGCCTTTACTTCTTGGTACTTCATTGAAAAATCAACCGGTTTATTCGTGTAAATCCCTTTCTTTTTGTACTTTTGCAGTCAATTATGAATGTATCATGTTTGTAAGGTGAAAATTCAGTATTAACAGCAAAACAATAAATTCACTATGGCTAAGGTAGAACTTATAATGCCCAAATTGGGAGAAAGTGTAATAGAAGCAACCATTCTTACTTGGGAAAAACAAGTCGGGGAAATGATTGAAATGGATGAAAATGTAGTAGTGATTGCTACCGACAAAGTAGATACTGAAGTCCCTTCCCCTTTTGAAGGAAAATTAATTGAAATTTTATTTCACGAAGGAGATACTGTTGCTGTAAACACTCCTATTGCTATTATTGAAACGGATAGCGAAGAAGGTGAAGTTGCTTCTACTGAACAAGTGGAAAATATTACTAAAACGGTAAAACAAACAGCGCCTCAAAATAACGGAAAAGCAGTTGAAACGGCTACTGCTGTCCTTAATACTTCTAAAGCCAAAAGATTCTATTCTCCTTTGGTCAAAAGCATCGCAAAAGAAGAGGGAATAGGGCTTGCGGAACTTGAAACTGTCAAAGGTACTGGAAAAAACGCAAGAGTGACAAAAAGCGACATGTTGTCCTATCTGAAAAAAAGAGGGGTAGCACCTGTGCAGATTGAACCTTCAAAAACCCAAACTCCCGCTGTTCAACAATTCAAAACTCCTCCCGTTGATAAATCTGGAAATGTGGAAATTATTGAAATGGATAGAATGCGTCGCATGATAGCCGACCATATGGTCATGTCTAAGCATGTTTCGCCTCATGTAACTTCCTTTGTGGAATGTGATGTCACTAATCTGGTTAACTGGAGAAACAAAGTCAAAAAACCATTTATGGATCGCGAGGGAGAGAAAATTACTTTCACTCCTATTTTTGTGGAAGCAGTTGTCAAGGCCCTTAAGGATTTTCCTATGGTGAATGTTGCCGTCGATGGCAAAAATATCGTGAGATACAAGGACATTAACATTGGAATGGCTGCAGCTTTACCTTCAGGAAATTTAATCGTTCCGGTTATTAAAAATGCCGAAACATTAAGCATGACTGGTCTGGCTAAAAAAGTCAATGACCTGGCAAGCAGAGCAAGAAATAACAAATTGAAACCTGACGAGATCCAAGGGGGTACTTTCACTCTTACCAATGTAGGTACTTTCGGTAATGTGATGGGAACGCCTATCATCAATCAGCCTCAGGTTGCTATTATGGCAACAGGGGCTATCAGAAAAAAACCTGCCGTCCTGGAAACAGAATTCGGTGATGTGATCGCAATACGTCAAATGATGTTTTTATCCCTTTCTTATGACCACAGAGTCGTGGACGGAATGATGGGGGGCTCTTTTTTAAGAAGGGTTGCTGATTATCTTGAACAATTTGATGATAAACGAACTTTGTAGTTTTTGTAGAAAACGTTGAGGAAAAGCGATAATGTCTTTATGATATTATCGCTTTTTGTTTTTGTCACAGATTTTATTGATTTTTCAGATAATTAATAATTAAACTGATTTAATATATTCTAATTATTCTTTTTCCTTATTTTAAAATTTACCCCTTATTTAAAACTTAGAAATTATAGCCCTGCAAGCTGTTAGTTAATCTGACCAAGGAATAACTTTTATGATAACTTTTAAATAAATTTAATCGACAACAGACCGTTTTAAGTTGATAGTATCTTTTATCTGCTATCAGGTTTTTTTAATACTATTTCATCTTTTGCCTGGGTGATTGAACCAAATTAATTCAATTATAGTTTTATTTGAAAAAGAATTATGAACTCAAACGAATTTACAATCACAGCCTATTCAACTGCCTTATTCTCTACCTGGATCTTTGTGGAGGAATTGGGGCTGCTTTTCGATGCCGGTGACGGGGTGGTTTCCTCTCTGATGCAAAAGAGCAGAAAAGTTAAAAATGTTTTCATTACGCATGCCGACAGAGATCATCTGACCGGTTTATTACAATTCAATCAATTGAACAGCAGGCCGGGATTCCCTAAAATACATTATCCCGCTGATTGCGGTTCTTTTTTGTTTCTGAAAGAATTTTGTAGCAAATTTGACCCTCACACCACTTCCGCAGAATGGTATGGAATAAAGGATGCAGATACTATTGAAATAAAGAAAGGTGTCTTTGTAGATTCTGTCAGAAATAATCATGTTCCCGCTCCCCTGGAACAGCACAAAAGTCTCAGCTATATTATCAGGGAACAAAAACAGAAACTAAAACCTGAATTTTCAAAGCTAAAAGGCAAAGAAATTGCCGAAATGGTCAGGCAAAAAGGAAGAAGTTTTATTAGCAATACAATCGACACAAAACTAATTGGTATTTCAGGAGACACGCCTGTAGAAAAATATGATCATTGGAACAATACTAAAACCCTGATACATGAATCTACTTTCCTTGAAGCAGAAACTGGCCTGAACAGTAAAAAGAATAAACACAGCACCCTTGATGAAGTGCTCTGTATGGTCTCTGAAATAAAAATTGAACAACTTATTCTAAAGCATTTTTCAAGTAGATATTCAGAGGAAGAAATACGTATGACTGTTCAAAAAAAATGTAAGTGTTACAATATTACTGTGCCCGTCTATTGTATTATGCCGGGAAAGATCAGTTTTAACATTTTAGGCTCAGTTGCTGTAAATGCTTGAGAAAATTTATATCTATTTTAATTTTTTCATTATTTTTTCATTAAATCCAATTCCTGTTCTATAAAACTTCTTCAATACACGGAGTTATATACCTTTTGTCCTTAATTATTAATCAAATAGTTATATTTGATTACCCTCAATTAATTTCAAAAATATTAAATATAAGTAACCGACTCATTCATCCGTTTTGGAAACCAATTTAAAATGTCAGAAAAAACTAAATTGATTTTTTTTTATATACTGGGATTCCCCAAAACTCTTTACATAAATTTCAGAGTACTTCCGTTTTTTCAAGCCCTGAAACTACCAATAATAGTATCTCATAAAACTTATTTTAAATCTCTAAAGGGTGAAATTGATTTTAAGAATCCTAGTTTTGCCTGCCTGAAAATTGGTTTCGGTTCAACACAAACTACCGATTTTTTTTACGACAGAACAATTCTTGATATCAGAGGGAAAATAATTGTGCGGGGTAAATGCAGAATAGGGGCAGGTAACAAAATACACATAAAAGGATTGCTTGACATAGGAGACAACTTCAATATGTCTGGTTCGTCCACAATAGTTTGTAATAAAACAATAGCAACAGGTAAACATGTCCTCATTTCCTGGGAGGTACTGATTATGGATACCGATCAGCACAGGATTTTTAATTCTGAAAATGAAATAATTAATGAGGACAGAAAAATTACAATCGGTTCGGGGGTGTGGCTGGGAGCAAGAAGTACGATTGTTAAAGGTACTGAAATAGGTAATAATATTGTCGTAGCGGCCGGTTCATTGGTAGTAGGTAAACATAGTCAAAGCAATACAGTTATTGCAGGCAACCCGGCAAAAGTTGTAAAGAAAGATGTTTGGTGGGAATGATAAGTTCTCTCTTAATAATCATCTTTCTCATGCTTACCCCGGCCCGTCTTTTCACATTTTTTTATATTTTTGCTAAAAGATTAAGCTTTCTATCCTATGCAAATTTACAACATTGAAGGATTATCATGTGCAGCCTGCGCTTCGAGTGCTCAAAAGGTGCTCAGCCGCAGAAAAGGGGTCACCTCTGTTCGGGTCAACTATGCCACAAAAACTACTGCTGTAGAAACAGAAGACGCTACAGTGGATATCAATTTCTTAAACGAAGGTCTGCAAAAACTTGGCTTTAAGCTTTTCCCAAAAAACAAAGATTCTTATCTGTTACGAAAAGAAAGGGAACAGGCAGCATTTCTGAAACTTAAAAAACAATTGTTCTTTGCTGCTTTATTTGGCTTTCCGCTCTTTCTTATTGCCATGTTTTTTTCGCAGATTCCTTTCGCCAATTATATCATGTTCGGATTAACACTGCCTGTAATTCTGTGGTCGGGGTCCCGCTTTTATATCAGTGCCTTCAATCAGTTGAGTATCCTGAAAGTCAACATGGATTCTTTGATCGCCCTCGGTACAGGGGCCGCCTTTTTGTTCAGCAGCTTTAATACCTTTTTCCCTTCTGTACTTTTATCCCGTGGAATACAACCTCATGTGTATTTCGAAGCAGCAGGCGTCCTGATAGTTTTTGTCCTTCTTGGTAAATTCCTGGAAGCAAAAGCAGGAAAACAGACTTCTTCTGCTATAGAAGAATTAATTTCTCTGCAACCTGATACTGTGCAGCTACTCGAAGATGGAATAGAAAAAAGTATGCCTCTTTCTGTGGTATCTGAAGGAGATCATCTGAAAATCCGCCCCGGTGATTGTATCCCCCTTGATGCTCAGATCATGGAAGGTACTGCTGAAATTGACGAATCGATGCTCAGTGGAGAAGTATATCCTGTTTCAAGGTCCGAAGGTCAACAGGTCTGTGCAGGAACAATAACAGTACAGGGTTCACTGATTATAAAGGTGACAGCTATTGGTGAGGACACCGTCCTTTCTCAGATAATAAAGATGGTGGAAGAAGCTCAGAACAGTCAGATTCCCGTTCAGAAAACAGTTGACAAGATCGCCTCGGTCTTTGTGCCGCTTGTTATTCTGATTTCACTGATTACTTTTTCTGTTTGGTTCTCATTGGGTCTTCCAACAGTAGGTTTTGTCACTGCAATTGCTGTTCTTGTAGTAGCGTGTCCCTGTGCCCTCGGTCTTGCCACACCTACAGCAATTATGACAGGTATCGGACAGGCAGCAAAGAAAGGGATACTGATAAGCAATGCGGCTGCAATAGAAAAATCGGCGAAGATCGACATTGTCATTCTTGATAAAACCGGAACAATTACGGAAGGATTGCCTGAGATTTCTTCTCTCATCTGGCAAAAAGAGGCTTTGGGGGAGGAAGAAAAACTCCAAAACATACTCCTGTCGCTTGAGAATGAATCTGAACATCCGCTCGCTAAAGCTTTCCTGAGAAAACCAGGCAACAGTATGCTGAAGATGCTGAATGTAAACCGTTTTCAAAATCACCCGGGCAAAGGCATCAGCGGGATTATTGATGGAGAAAAATACTGGGTCGGCAATGAAAAAATGATGACAGAAGCTAATTTAACAACTCAAAAAAATGTGGAGAAAACAAAGTCTGGCATTACTTATTTTGCCAGCGAAAAAGGTATCATTGCCTTGATTAAATTCAACGATGCCATAAAAAAATCTTCCCGAAAGGCTGTTGAATCACTACAAAAATCAGGCAAAGTGGTGTATATGCTAACCGGAGATAACGAGTCTGCTGCTGCTTATACCGCTAAGAATACAGGTATAAAAAATTACCAATCAGGGCTTATGCCGGAGGATAAAATTGCCTTTGTTAAGGAATTACAGCAAAAGGGAAAAATAGTAATGATGGTGGGTGACGGCATTAACGATGCCCCTGCTTTGGCACAGGCCGATGTAGGGGTAGCTATGAATAAAGGCACCTCCGTAGCAGTAGCTTCTGCGGATGTAATATTACGAAATAATGACCTGCTTCAATTGCAGGAGATCTCTAAAACATCCTCCCGTATGCTACTTATTATCCGTCAGAACCTTTTCTGGGCCTTCATTTATAATATACTGCTCCTACCTTTAGCTGCTGGAGTTCTTTATCCTTTCGGTATTCTTCTCAATCCTATGTTTGCCGGTGCAGCAATGTCTGTGAGTTCCCTTCTTGTAGTCATGAACAGCCTTAGATTGAAACAGTATTAATTTCATTTAGCATAAAACAAGCTCCTTATTATGATACTTTTATACAATTTTCTATTTTAATATCTTAAAATGATGTACATCCTACTTTTTATGTACCCATTGATAAATTGTTTTTATTTTAATTAATAAATTATGCGCCTGTATACAATTTTATTACTCTGCTTTTTTAGTTTTCAGAATACCAATACAGCCCAGGATATTATCGAAGAAAATGATAGCCTGATTCCTCCAAGACTTAAACTGACTGTGGCTTTAAAAGAATCTCCTCCCTTTACTTACAAAAATAAGAATGGAGATTTTATGGGCATATCGGTCTTTCTGTGGGATAAGATTGCTAATGAACTGGAGGTAGATTTTGAGTATAAAGAAATGAGCCTTCCCGAAATTTTGTCCGGACTGGAAGGGGGTTCTGTTGATTTATCTATCAACCCGCTCACAGTAACAAGTTCCAGGATTAAACATATGACTTTTTCACAACCTTTTTTTATTTCCAATTCAGTAATTGTTACTCAGGAACGTCAGAAAGACCGCATTCAAAATGTTATTTATCAGTTTTTCTCTCTTGGTTTTCTTAAAGCCTTATTCTTTTTGATGGTTGCTTTGGTTTCCTTCGGAACAGTAATCTGGTTGTTCGAAAGGAAAAAAAATCCTCTTTTCTCTAATGGTATTTTTGGATGGTGGACCGGAATTTGGTGGTCTGCAGCCACAATGACAACAGTTGGCTATGGTGATGTTACCCCTAAAGGCTTCTGGGGACAACTCATAGGTATGGTCCTGATGTTTGTTGCTTTGATAGTGGTAACAGGTTTGATGGCCGGCATTACCTCCGCACTTACTGTCAATCAGATGAACGATGACTGGACGCATGTACAGGATTTGAGGAAGACAAAAGCAGGCACCATTGAGCAATCTGCTTCTCATCAGTTCCTCGACCACAATCTCATCAAAACAACAAAGGTACCGACAGTTACCCAAGGGCTTGAGGATGTAAGTTCAGGCAAACTAGATGCCTTTGTATATGATGAACCCATTCTCAGATGGCAGATTGAAAACGATTCATTTTATGACAAAGTAAGGGTGCTTCCTTTTACTTTCAATACACAGTATTACTCCTTTGCTTCTCCAAAGAATGATACGTTGATACAAAGAATAAATCCAATATTATTGGACATTCTTGAAACCGTAGAGTGGCGGGCTGTCTTATCTGATTATCAACTTCATGGGATCTGATACAACAATTATTTTCCTGCATCAATTTTCCATTGTTTTACATTTACCCTTTCAATTATCAAATCAATTGATTCAGTGATTATTTCCTTGGTGACTTTGGTCTCATTAAGTATTTTATTATTAATTAATATATCAATAAAACTTTCCAGAATAAGGCATATCATTTTCTTATTTTCAGGATCAGAAGCATCTGTGACCAAGGTGTCGATCACACTGAATACAATCTCACTTGTAGCAGAATTAATTGCACCATGCAATTGTTTACCCACCATAGGTATCCTTGCAATCTGCAGAATTTCATCATTATTGCCTATAGATTCCCTGACCATATTATTTATCTGACGCTTAAGAACATCCTGATATTGAGGATACTTTTCCCTTATGCCGTTTTGTATGACCTTTGTAATCATTTCCGCCAATTCGGACTGTCTTGGCTGAATCACTTTTTCTGCAATTTCATCACTAAGCGAATCCCCTCTTTTGATTTCTTCCCTGGCCTCGCTAAGTACCTTTATAACTACCCGATCTGAAATTTCTTCAATCAATATATTGTAATAATGTTTGAAAATCCTGTAAAGGGCCAGGTTATTTAAATCAATAACTCCCCATTCATGAAGTCTGTATGTAAGACCAATAATTCTGAAGAGTCTTAATAAACGAAAAGTAGAGGTAGGAAAACATCCAAGGATATCATACCAATTGGCGAAAGGATAAAAAAACCACTTATCGTAGCTTTTCCTGTAAAGGGCCACGATCCACCTTCCCACAAATTCCACAATAAAAATACCTACAATAATAGCATCATAATAGTAGAAGTCGTTATGAATCTCATTATAAAAAGGGAAAATCGGATCGATTAGCGCAGAAAAGGTTTTTGTAGAATACAGGGCATCAAACATCAGCCAAAGCAAATCGAGCGTGGTGAGAGTCAGCATAGCAACATCCACAAGTATACCAAGCCAGCTCAAAGGGCCTTTTATGTTTTTAATACGAGGCATTTAGCAGTAGTAGTAAGTAATACACAATTCCATATTAGAGGCCTGTTTTACCAATTCAAATAACTATCAGGAAATTTTAAACCATTATAAACAACTATTTTCTTTTCAATACTTTAAAAGTATAGTCATGGGTATTTTTATCATCCTTTTCATGCGATTCCTGACTGATTAACTCCCAGGAGTCCATATTTATTTCCGGAAAAAAAACATCCGCATTTTCTATGTCTATATCAATTTCTGTTAAATATAGTTTACTAGTTAAAGGCATTCCCATTCTGTAGATTTCTCCTCCACCGATAATAAATACTTCATCTGCTCCACTTTCCTCGGCAACCAAAAGGGCAGCACTCACTGAATGGGTCAGAATACATCCATCAATATGAAATTCAGGATTTCTGCTGACTATAATATTCGTCCGGTTAGGTAAAGCCCTTCCTATGGATTCGAAACATTTTCGTCCCATAATTATTGGATGTCCACTGGTTACTTTTTTGAAATACTTCAAATCAGCAGGTATATACCAAGGGATGTCATTATCCTTACCGATTTCATTATTATTGCCCAGACCTACTATTGTTGATACTATCATGATTTTACTTTTATAATCAATATTAAGCAAAGTTTTTAAATCTTTTCAAAAAAAAACCATTTTTTAAATAAGAACTGATAACCTTTTTTCTTTTCCTGCTATAAAATTAAAAATACAACATTAAAGGCGCAGAAAAGCTGTGCGATAAAGTTGAATTACTTCTGCCAACAGCTATGCTGTACGATGCGGTTGCAGAAATTGCCATCGCATCATTTTTTTCAGTTTAAAGGTCTTTACAATACTGAATTACACAAAATAAATCAAGTTAAAGAAGGTTGTGTTTTGCTTATCCCCAAATTTGAAGTGATTTTTTCTTATCTGAAATTCCAGGAATAAAAAAGGCTAAAGTGTATTTTAGAATGTTGAAGTGTCTGTAAAATTATAAACTACAATCCTGACAGATTTGGATTCTCTGCAAGGTTTTTATCTTCTGTTGATAATTTGATACTTTAATTTAAAAAATTCATCCTCCCTTTTGACTTTAAGCCAACTCAATAACAGATTCATTTCCTAAAATGAATAAACAAACCAAACAATAAACCACACAAAAACTTGATAAACAACTAATTAACAGGAACGAATGTCATTATCTCTTTTAATTAATTTCCGTCAATTAATGTTATTTAATGATACTATTTGAAATCTAAAAGTAAAAAAAACACATATGTATTGTTTTTTTTATTATACAAGTAAGCTTACTGACAGGGCTGACAAACAATTATTTAGCATTAACATTTTGTTTTTTAATTTTATTTTTAGTAAATTAGGGTCCCCAATCTTAATATTAAGACCAAAACAGCACAATTCTATATTACTTAAATGTAACCTGTCTATACTGAATATTTCACACTTCTGTCTTAACATATTTTAAACTTCGCCTTGAGATACTCAAAGCGTAAAATTTGCTTTTTCACAAATTTGTAATAATCAAATAGTGATCAGGCATAATGTTTAAACCAACCCCTCTAAACAGACAGTCTGACAATAACTACCGACTGCATTGTATTCTTAAAATTAACTGTTAGAAGTTTCATAATGACTTTTTAGTCATTTTACCAAATTTTATACAAATGATCAAACTCGCCATTCAAGTTTTCGTAATAATACTGTACCTGTTATTTTGCAACACAACAAAGGCACAAGTAAGTATTTCAGGGATTATCAACTCTTATACTCCAGTAACTAACATTTTAACTCCTGCCTGTGGACAATGTGATTTCACCTGTAAAGATGAAATTACCATTATTGACCCAAGTTCTTTTTCGCCAGGTGACAAAGCACTGATTATTCAGATGAAAGGAGCTGATATTGATCTGACAAATACTGCTGCCGGTGGGGCAATCACTGCTATTAACAACGCCGGGAATTATGAGTTTTTTGAAATAGAATCCATATCAGCAAATATTCTGATACCCAAATACAATTTAATAAAAACCTATGATGCAGCCGGTTTGGTTCAGGTTGTCCGAATTCCTGACTATGGTGCTAATGAGGTCACTATTGTTGCACCGGTTGTTGCCTTGGACTGGGACCCTGCCACAGGAGTTGGCGGAGTAGTTGCCATGCGTGCTGAAAAAATAATTTTTAACGATAACATTGATGTCATAGGCGCAGGATACAAAGGAGTTCAGATGACAGTGAATGGCACTCCTGACAATTGTTCTTTAGACCCTTCCAATCAATACATTTTGCCAAGCACTGATTTAAGTTCTTATACAAAGGGCAATGGTATTGTTATAGATGACCCAAATACAAACAGAGGTCGTGCTCCCAGAGCAAACGGTGGGGGATCCGGGGTTTCCGGAGATTCCGGTGGTGGTGGCGGATCTAATTTCGGTGCCGGTGGAGATGGTGGATGGAGATGGTGTGACGAATTTGGGCCTCAGGACGGCCTATCTCCTGAAATAGCTGCAGGAGGAGTGGGGGGTGTTGCTTTATCTTCCTATCTGGCATTGGACAAGGTGTTTTTTGGAGGTGCAGGTGGCCCGGGATGGGTATCGACAAGCAACCCTTCTTCTGCTGCTGATGGTGGAGGAATTGTCATCATTTTTGCTGACACAATTGTAGGAAATGGCAATTCAATTTTAGCGGATGGCACTTCCCCTGTTGCTGTAAATCCAGTAGGGGCACCTGATGGCGGTGGCGGCGGCGGTGGCGGCGGTAGTATTGTTCTAAAAACCAATACATTTGTCGGAACAATCAATGTTAGCATGAACGGAGGAAAGGGACAGGATTTAAACACCTCTAATTATCATGGCCCTGGCGCGGGTGGTGGCGGCGGTGTTTTGCTGTATTCTCTTGGCGTTTTACCTGCCAATGTAAATCTTTTATTGAATGGAGGCGCTAAAGGAATACATTCTGATTCGTATCCCAATGGTGCTGAAGATGGTGCTCCCGGCGGATCTATCTCTCTTTATGTACCTATACAAAACCCAAACTATGAAACAAATCTTGATAATGATGTCACTTTGAGTTCCTGTGATATTGATGATGATAATGATGGTATTCCCGACATTGTGGAGGCTTATAATCTGGACCATGATAACGATGGAATTCCGGATTATCAGGATGCTCAATTCTGCCTGGCTACTTTTGAGGGGATTAACGGATGGAATTGTGCTACGGATGGACTGCCCGACCCGAGTGGAGACATGGATGCAGATGGAAGAGTGAATTATAAAGATTCAGACTTTCCTTATTGCGGGGTTTTAGCTCCCGGAAGTGCTGTCTGTTCAAATTTTGACAACGATGGCGATGGCCATCCTAATCACGCAGATCTTGATGCAGATGATGATGGGATTCCGGACATTATTGAAGCCGGCGCTACTGACATTGATGCTGATGGACAGGTTGACGATATCAATGACACTGACAATGATGGATTAGTTGACATTTATGACAACGATGATACGGATGGACCCAATGGAACTTCACCCTGTCCAAATCAACCTGGTTGTCTTGCTTCCACTTCAACTTCTTTGGCGCCTGTTCCAGATAATGATAATGATTTTCTATATGATTTCCTTGACAGAGATTCAGACAATGATGGCATTCCTGATGTTGTGGAAGCCGGAGGTGTGGATGTTAATGGAGACGGTCGTGCAGATGGCTATCTTGACAGTGATAAAGATGGCTATAATGATATTTATGATGGCAGGGTATGCGAAACGACAAAAGGCCCCGACATACATGCTGCGGCACAGGTGAATAATGGTGTTAACAATCCAAACAATGCCCTCGGTCCTCCGGGAATAACTTTTGCCTCTGTACAAAAAAATGATGACATTGAATTGGACCTTGGACAAGTTGTACCTGCCGGTACTATTTTAGAAATCACCATTGCCCGGCTTGGCACTAACACAAACAATACAGTTCAGAATATTTCTGAAGCTATTTCTACAGGTGGCCCCTATTCCAACCTGAAAGTATATACATCCTCTTTTAATACAGTAACAGGCCCTGAAATATTCAGTTACCAACTTGCTGCAGATGCACAGTTTATTCTTGTTGAGCGGCAAACGAGAGGAGCAGCATTATATGGCCTGACCTATAGTTTTGATATTATCACCTGCAACAACGGGACCCCTATATATGTTACAGGCCCTGATGCCAATCTCGATGGCTTGCCTGACTCCTACCCTGCAAATGATCATGATGCGGACGGAATTCTGGATCATCATGACCTTGATGTTGATAACGATGGCATTCCTGATGTTGTAGAAGCAGGAGGAACCGATGTCAACGGGGATGGCCGTGCGGATAATTTTGCTGATGCCGACAAAGATGGGTTTAATGACCTCGTTGATGGTGACCCTGCCAACCTTTTGACTACCGATGATGATAGTCCCGGTACAAATTCTGCTAATGCTTTGCAATTAACCGGTCCGGACACTAATAATGACGGCGCTCCTGATACTTATGTGAACGGCGATGCCGATAATGATGGCATACTCAATCACCTGGATCTGGATTCAGATAATGATGGCATACCCGATGTAATTGAATCCGGCGGCACCAATGTAAATGGAAATGGCCTGGCAGACAATTATGCTGACCTGGATAATGATGGCTTTAATGATATTGTGGACGGAGACCCTGCTAATGCTTTGGCAGCAGGCTCAGATGGACCGGGATCAAACTCTGCAGATGCACAGCAAATTACCGGAGCAGATTCCAATGCAGACGGGGCCCCCGACAGTTACCCGATCGGGGATACAGATGGAGATATGAAACTCGACCAACTGGATCTTGATGCAGACAATGATGGCATTCCGGATATTGTAGAAGTGGGGGGAGCCGATATTGACAATAACGGAATGGCTGATAGTTTGGCAGAAACAGATAATGATGGATTTTCAAGTCTCTACGATACGGACCTTGATAATAATGGTACCGTCGATGCAGGGCCTCAATCTATGATTGTCACTACTTCGGACGGCAATGGAGATGGTGCGCCTGACAATGGTATTAACGGTGCTGATTTTGATGGTGATGGTATCACTTCGCATCTTGACCTTGATGCTGATAATGATGGAATACTTGATGTGGTTGAAGCCAGATTTCTTGCTTCTGATACCGACAGGGATGGTATGTTGGATGATGCGCTTACGAATGACCCGGATAATAACGGCTGGTCAAATACTGCCGATGGGAGCAATGGCGGAATCAGTCCTGTTCAGACTTCCGATACAGATCTGAATGGTTTTCCGGAAATCTATCCCACCGGTGATTTTGAAAGTGACAACCACCCTGATTTTATTGATATAGACGCCGACAATGATGGTATTGCAGACAATACAGAAGGACAGGCAACGGAGAACTATATTGCACCATCATCCATTGATACCGACCGTGATGGTATTGATGACAATTATGACAATAATGATGCGCTGTTTGGTGGTGCCGGGTCTGGTATTTTGCCCTTTAACAAAGACAAAATTGACAATGCAGACTTCCTTGATAATGACACAGACAACGATGGAATTCCCGACCTTACGGAAGGACACGATACGGATGGAGATGGTATTCCGGATGCCGGTTCTGTGGCAAACACCGGCTTTCCGGGTGTAGTTGATATTGATAATGATGGTTTGTTGGATGGTTATGACAATAACACAGGAAGTCCCGACCCAAGCAATAATGGATTACAGGGAGCCTCTTATCCGGATGTATTTAACAAAAGAACCCCTGAAAGAGATTGGCGCGAAGCAAACAAAACCTATGCCACTGATGATGTAAACACAACGCCTTCGAATGTAACGGTAAATGGCAATGTGCTGACCAATGACCATGACTATGAACTTAATAATCAGGTGGTCACAGGCAACATTACAATTGATACAGATGGAGATGGTATCCCCGAGACCAATGTGGCTTTGGGGGGTGCAAATGTAGTCGGTGGGGTCAATGAAAACGGATCTCCAAATCCAAATGCCGGCATTCTCACTCAAAATTCCGATGGAGGATATATTTTTATTCCTGACCCATCGTTTATTGGAGAAGTTACCTATTCTTATCAGATTTGTGATGATGGTCAGCCGCAGGCTTGTGATGATGCCATTGTAACTATTGATGTTGAACCTATGCCATCATCAGATAACGGTGAATTGGCGCCTGCACCGGATGTAAATGTCACCTATGATGGCATTGCTGTTAATGGACAGGTATTGGCAAATGATAATGACCCGGATGGTGACAACCTCGTTGTCTCCGGAACAATTTCTATAGATACAGATGGCGATGGAACAGTCGACGCTTCTGCTGTATTGGGAGTAGCAAATATTATTGCAGGTGTTGATGCTACCGGTACGCCCTTCCTCAATGCAGGAACAATTACTCAAAACACCAATGGAAATTACACTTTTGATCCTGTTGCAGGATTTATTGGAGTAGTCAACTATATATATACAGCCTGTGATGACGGCGTGCCGGTGACATGTAAAAACACCACGGTAACGATTGATGTTTTACCCTCTGTTTATAATAGCACAAATGCTATTGATGATGAAGAATTCATTGACCAGGGAATTGTTTTGAACGAAAATGTACTGACCAATGATAATGACATTGAAGGAGATAATCAGATTGGTGGAGTAACACTAGTTACGGGACCCACACAGGGTGTTCTTTTATTAAATTCAGATGGTACGTATACTTATACACCTTCCGACCCTAATTTCAGTGGTAATGATCATTTTGTTTACAGTGTATGTGATAATAATCTGCTGACTCAATGCGATACTGCTACAGTTTATATTACATTGTTACCTGTGAAACGAGACTTTGGTGACGCCCCTGCAGGCTGTGGCATTGCAGTTCACAGAGCTATCCGGGATTTAAATCTTGACAACGTACTCGATGGTGCAACAGATATTTGGTTGGGCAGCAATACAGATTTTGAAACGGTCAGTCAACCGGTAAACGGAGACAACTTTGATGATGCCATAACTTTAGGTAATTCTCCCGGCGAATTCCCAAGAACTGTTACTGCTTCTACTTTATATAATGTAGACCTGACTGTCAACTCGGCCGCTCCTGATCTCGTTTTTTACGGAATGTGGATAGATTGGAACAATGACAACATTTATGAAGATTTTTATTCCGGGTCGGTCATTACTGCAAGCCCTACTCTGACAACTGTCGGCATAACTTCTCCTCCTGCTGTCTTTACAAATCTAGTAAATATCCGGATCAGAGTCGATGACCAGGCCTTAAATCCAGGTGATTTTACGGGAGTAAAAACAAACGGAGAAGTAGAAGATTACCAATACCTGATGAATGACTTCCTTCCTGTTGAGATGCTATATTTTAACGCAAGTCTTAAAAACAGAAATATTGCCGTCCTTGATTGGTCAACCGCTACCGAGCTCAATAATGACCGCTTTGAAATAGAACATGCCTTGCCGGCTACCGCTATTCCTGAGTTTAATAACATTGGCTTTGTAAATGGTTTCGGCACCACTCTCAACACACAATACTATGAATATGAGGTACCTAACCTGATTTCCGGGATTCATTATTTCAGACTTAGACAAGTGGATATTGATGGCAGCTTTGAATACTCTGAAGTCAAAGCACTGCAAGTTGTCGGAAATGGTTCAGAAGACCTGTTTCCTACTTTACTTAATGAGGACAATCATAGTATTTTTGTAAAAGTTGCTGAAAAAGACAATTATTCAATTGAAATCATTACGCCACTCGGACAAATTGTTCAGATTCACAAAGGAGTAATGGATAATACACAGTATTTTGAAATTAAACTTGACCCCGGGAAATATGCCTCGGGTGTCTACTTTGTGAGAGTAAGTTCAGATTCACGGTATTTTACCAAAAAAATCCGAATAGAGTAAATTATTAAATATTATCCTTTTTATCAAACTCTGATTAATTAATTTTAATCAGAGTTTTTTAATAAAATTAAGACTCCTTTCCTTCTGTCTTTTTTCTATCTTTAGATTTATTTTTTATCTTAATAATTTACAATATGTACAGTACAGAACTGGAAGTAATCTGGTCTAACCTAGACGCAAACCGTCATATGCGTAATACTGCCTATTCAGAATTTGCCACCCACGGGCGTATTGACTATTTCAATGAACATGGATATTCTCTTGATGATCTGGGAAATGAAGGTATTGGACCCGTTCTGTTAAAGGAGGAAGTTACGTACTTCAGAGAGGTAAAGATGCAGGAGAAATTGAGAATTACTGTATCCTTAAGCAGGTCTACAGCAAATTATGACCGTTACACTATTTCACAGGACATCATTAAAAAAAATGGAAAAAAAGCGGCCAGGGTTATAATTCACGGGGCATGGATGAATCTGGAAAGCAGAAAACTCGTTTCTCCCCCACTAAAACTAGTGGAAAAAGTAATACTTAATATACCACGAACAGAAAATTATGAAGAGGTAGGATTCCGGGAATATATTTTTGTTTGATATTGTTTAACACAGACTCAGTATTTCGTACGGGTTTCCATAAAAAAAACCGAAGGCCCATCATCATGAACCTCCGGTTTTAATTTTTTGAAACCATTGAATTTAATCCACGTTGGTAAACGAAGAAGATATAAATTCTCTGTTCATACGAGCAATATTGTCTATAGAAATTTCTTTAGGACAATCCGCCTCACAAGCACCTATATTTGAACAAAGACCAAAGCCTTCATTATCCATCTGAGTAACCATTCTTTTTACCCGGACAGCCGCTTCAGTTTTACCCTGTGGCAATAAGGCGAGATGTGAAACTTTGGCAGAAGTAAACAACATTGCTGCTGCATTCGGGCAAGCAGCGACACAAGCACCACAACCTATACAGGCAGCGGCATCCATTGCTTCTTCTGAAGTAATTTGAGCTACAGGAATAGCATTCCCGTCAGGAGTTCCTCCGGTATTGACAGAAACATAACCTCCCGCCTGAATAATCTTATCGAAAGAACTTCGGTCAACTACCAAATCCTTAATTATCGGAAAAGCTTTCGCCTTAAAAGGTTCTATATAAATTTTATCTCCATTATTAAAATGCCTCATATGCAATTGACAAGTAGTAGTTCCTTGCATAGGACCGTGTGGCCGGCCATTGATTACCAAACTACAAGCGCCACAAATTCCTTCACGGCAATCATGTTCAAAGGCAACAGGACCTTCCGGATATTTATCCTTATTGTTAATTATATGAGCATTTAAAACATCCAGCATTTCAAGGAAAGACATATGAGTATTAATCTCAAGATCAGGATATCCTTTTATACCTGCATTTTTATCATTAGGGCCTGCTTGTCGCCAAACGTACAGGTTAACTTTTATATTATCAGCCATAATCTGTTTTTTATTGTTTATAACATAAACTATCCCTTTCAAATTATTTATAGGAACGGGTTTTCAATTCAATGTCATGGAATTCCAAGGCTTCTTTGTGCAGGACAGGGTCACCTTCCAACCCATTAAACTGCCAGGCAGAAACATAGGCAAAATCCTTGTCATTCCGTTGAGCTTCGCCTTCAGGAGTAGCATATTCATCACGGAAATGTCCTCCACAGGACTCATTTCGGTCCAATGCATCAACCATCATCAGTTCTGCCAATTCAAAAAAGTCAGCTACACGGAGGGCTTTTTCCAGTTCAGGATTAAATTCCAGCCCACTACCTTCATTGTGCGGGACATAAACATTTTTCCAGAAATCTTCTCTCAGAGCCCTGACCTTTTCTCTACCAATTTTCAGTCCTTCCGCATTTCTTGCCATTCCACAATATTCCCACATTATATCTACCCCCAGTTCTCTGTGGTAGGATTCTACGGAACGGTTTCCATTGACAGCCAATAATTTTTGTATTTTATTTTTTACTTCATTTTCAGCTTCTTCAAATTCTGCAGTATCCGTTTCGATCATAGGAGTACGAATTTCTTTACTAAGGAAAGTACCGATCGTATAAGGCAAAACAAAATAACCATCCGCTAGGCCCTGCATCAATGCTGAGGCACCCAATCTATTAGCCCCGTGGTCAGAGAAATTACACTCTCCGGTGGCAAATAATCCTGGAATAGAAGTTTCGAGATTATAATCGACCCATAGCCCCCCCATCGTATAGTGAACAGCAGGATAGATACGCATTGGAGTCTTGTAGGGATTTTCTCCGGTAATTTTTTCGTACATTTCGAATAAGTTACCATATTTTTTCTCTACAACTTCTTCTCCGAGTTTAATAATTTCGTCAGTTGATGGGCTGCTGATATTTTGAGAAGTAGCCTCGGATTTACCATATCGCTGTATGGCAGAAGCAAAGTCAAGATATACGGCGAGACCTGTTGTTCCGACACCATGACCATCATCACAACGGTATTTCGCTGCCCGTGAAGCAACATCTCTTGGAACAAGATTTCCGAAGGCAGGATAGATTCTTTCAAGATAATAATCCCTGTCTTCTTCCTTAAGGTCGGTAGGTTTCATTTCTCTTTTTCTGAGCGCATCCACATCTTTTTTATGTTTAGGCACCCATACCCTTCCATCATTTCTCAAAGATTCAGACATCAATGTCAATTTCGATTGATAATCCCCGGATACCGGAATACAGGTAGGATGAATCTGGCAATAGCATGGATTGGCAAAATAGGCTCCACGTTTATGAGCGACCCAATTTGCAGTGGTATTGGACCCCATGGCATTAGTAGAAAGATAGAAAACATTTCCATATCCACCGGTTCCCAACACAACAGCATGTGCCCCGAATCGTTCCAACTTTCCAGTCAGCAGGTTTCTAGCAATAATACCCCTTGCCTTACCATCAACCTTCACAAGATCGAGCATCTCGTGTCGGTTATACATAGTAACATTACCCAAGGAAACTTGTCTGGATAAAGCACTGTAAGCACCAATCAGTAATTGCTGTCCGGTTTGTCCACGTGCATAGAAGGTACGGGAAACCTGAACACCACCAAAGGAACGGTTGGCAAGATTACCACCGTATTCTCTTGCAAAAGGCACCCCCTGAGCGACGCACTGATCAATAATATTTCTTGAGACTTCGGCAAGTCGATGCACATTTGCTTCTCTTGAACGATAATCACCACCTTTTACGGTATCATAGAATAAACGGTAAACAGAGTCTCCGTCATTCTGATAGTTTTTAGCTGCATTGATTCCTCCCTGTGCTGCAATAGAGTGAGCCCTTCTGGGACTGTCGTGAAAACAAAAGGCCTTGACCTTATAGCCAAGTTCACCTAGTGTAGCCGCAGCCGAAGCACCTGCAAGACCGGTACCTACAACTATAACTTCAATATTTCGCTTGTTGTTAGGCGCGACAAGAGGCATATTCGACCTGTATTCAGTCCATTTTTCAGCGAGCGTATCGCTTTCAGGGACATTGGATTGAAATTTTTTCATATGATTGAATGTATTTTATTCTACAATAATTTTAAATCAGATTCCTAGTAGAGGAAAAAGAAAACGACCGGCATTGTTGCGAAACCAAGAGGAATCAGAATTGCGTATGCCATAGCTGCTCCCCGGATGAGAGGCCCGTATTTTTTATTACTGAGACCCATAGATTGGAAAGCACTCCAAAACCCATGAACAAGATGTGCAGCAAGGGCTGCCAAAGAGAGCAGATAAAAAACCACCACCCAGGGGACTTTAAATGCAAGTAGTACAATCGCGTACAAATCTTTGATATTCTCACCATCTTCAGTAACTCCTTTCATCACCGGCATTTCAGAATTAAAATGCATCTGAGCCCAGAATTGCCACATGTGAATACCGATAAATGCAAGAATAAGCAAACCTAAATATATCATATTCCTGGAAGCAACCTTTGCTTCAGTATCAGAAACCTCTTTACCCTGATAGCTGCCCCCCTTGGCTTTCTTATTGTAAATAGTTATAAGAATACCCTGAACAGCATGCAACAGTATAAAAAAGTAATTGCCATAAGAAATGACTTTTATTAATGGATTGTGTGTCATGTGATAAGCGTACATGTTAAACACATACCCATCAGGCATTCCTTCAGGTGAGGCAACAAACAACTGGAGATTTCCAATCATGTGCACAAGGAGGAAAAGGCATAAAAACAATCCCGTCAGAGACATAATCAGCTTTTTGCCTAATGAGGAAAGTAAAAAATCTATGATCCACTTCATGATGATGTGATGATTTTATTTTAAAAAAGGTTCTTATTGAATATCTTATACTAGTGTTTAAGAATAAGTAATCACAATTTATCTATTCAACACCACTTTTGCAACTATGTTATTACTTATTTGCCAGAACTTACTATTTAGAATAAATCTAAATATTTACAACAGGGAATTTCTCCCTCACTGCCATGCTACAAAACTAAAATTATTCTTAGCAAATACTATTATGTTAAGCACTTTATTGCTCTCTTTCATATTATTAATATAACTTTGTGGCAACAACTGCAAGCCGCTCTGTCGCGGGGCCTTCAGGGTCATGAGGAAAGTCCGAACAACGCAGAGCAGCACACCACCTAACGGGTGGGGTTCTTTCTTTGGAAGGAATACAGCAAGTGTCGCAGAAAATAACCGCCCTGAACTTGTTTGGGGTAAGGGTGAAAATGTGCGGTAAGAGCGCACGGTTGTAAATGGCAACATTTGCAGTGGATAAACCTTGTGTGTTGAAATGCCATGTATACCGGCGCGGATTCTTCGGAATCCATAGAGTTGCTCGCTTAAGCCGGAGGGTAGGCAGATAGAGTCAGCGGGTGACTGCTGATCCAGATAAATGACAGAGGCTCTTTTGGAAACATGAGAGTACAGGATTCGGCTTACAGGCTTGCAGTTGTTTTTTAATAATAACATTTATCATAAAATAAAAAAAGGTGATTGATATAATCAACCACCTTCTACTTTTAAATACATTAATTTCATCTCGATTGTTTAATAATTTTCCTTTTGACAATTTGATCACCATCTTCAATCATCAAACAATACATTCCTGACGGGAGATCCCCCAAGTTCAGTTCGATTGTGTGGTCTTCTGACTTTTTACGGATTAGCATTCGTCCGAGATTGTCTATGACTGAAATATCAATCATATTAGGTGAAGCTTGCTCAATCATTAATTTTCCGGTAGTGGGGTTCGGGTACACCAACCAATTATCCTCATTGAAAACTACCTGATTGCCAACCAGGGTAAAATTAAAACAGGATGAAGTATCAATACAATTATTTTGAACTATCATAACCGCGTAACTGCCATTGTACAGAGGAGAAAAATTTTGGTTTGTTGCTCCACTGATCGTTGAATAAGCATCATTACAATCCAGCCACTGATAACTGGTAACGGCTGTCTGATTCGCGGTAAAGGTGTCATTATTTACCTGAACGGAGGTGTCAATTTTCGTTATTGTCAAATCATAGGAAACAATACTGTCACAACCGGAAGAAGAGGAAAAGTTCTGATAATAAATTCCGGTGGTGTCATAAAGCTGACTATTAATGATCATACAAACACAGGCGGTTTTCACTACCGAACTGCTTACACTGTTATTTATCTGAAGTTGTAAATTAATCGTACTGTCACAACCTTCAGCATTTGTTAGAGTTTGTGAATAATTCCCTGAATTATTATAAATCTGATTATTTAGTATAAAACTATCACAAGAACTTTCAATCAAGGTACTGGAAGTAGCATTCAGAATATCAAGGTCGATCGTGATGATACTGTCACAACCAAATGAATTGGGAACTGCCAAGGTATAAATACCATCTGAGGTAAAGGTCTGACCATTATAAGTATAATTCGCACAAGAAGAAACACTAAAAGTGTCTTTAGGGTTTTGAATGGTAAGATTAAGAGTGGTTATACTATCGCAGCCGGCACTTCCTGTTTCTGTTTGAATATAGGTACCTGAACTATAATAAGTTTGATTATTAAGAGTAAAACTATCACATGACGATTGATTAATTATATTATTGATTACATTATTAACTTGTACATCATAGGTAATGATACTATCACAACCCAGCGTATTATTATAAAACTGCGAATAAACTCCACTGCTGTCATAAGTTATTCCTCCGGCAGCAAAGGTGTCACAGGTAACAATGTCATAGGTGTCGCGGTCTGCAAGAATTGTGAGATTTATAGTCAGCATGCTATCGCAGCCAAGTGCCGTATTGTACAATCTGTTATAGGTACCACTGCTTGTGAACACTTCTCCGGCATTTGTGTAACTGTTACAAGTTGTAACATCTATAGTATCTTTGCTTTTGGGAATAGTAAGGGCAAGTAAAATATTACTGTCGCATCCCGTAGTAGTTGATAATGTCTGTACATAATTACCGGAATAATAATAGGTTTGATTATTTAATGTAAAACTATCACAGGATGATTGAGTAAGGGCTGTATTTTCCGATTGATTAATTTTAACATCCAGCGACACAATACTGTCACAGCCTGCCATATTGGAATAAGTTATTGAATAAATTCCACTTGTTGAATAGAGGGTAGTATCAATAGTAATGTTATCACATCCAACATAGAACAAAGTATCTCTTGTAGACAACAACGCTAAATTTATGGTCAGGATGGTATCGCAGCCCGCTGAACCCGGGACCAATTGCTGATAAACTCCCGCTGAGGAATAAGTTTGTCCGTTAACAGTATAGTTATCACAATCAGAAGCAATCAGCGTATCTTTGGGGTTCGTCAGATCAAGGTTAAGGGTCAGGATACTGTCACAGCCATTAAAAGACGAGAGTGTCTGCGTATAAATTCCTGAATTATAATAAGTTTGATTGTTCAACGTAAAGCTGTCACAAATAGTTTGATTGACAGTAGAAGACGTTGTGTTACTGATAAATAAATCAAGCACCACAATACTATCACAGCCCAATATATTAGAAAGAGTATCACTAAACAAACCACTGTTTGTAAAGGTCTGACCAAAGTAGGAAAAAGAATCGCAAGAACTCTGATTTACAGTAACATTTTTGGGTAAAACTGTAATATCCAAAGTTATATTACTGTCACAGCCCATAGTATTAGTAAGCGTTTGAGCATAAACACCACTTGTGGTATAGGTTTGACCGTTCAATAACAAACTGTCACAAACCAGTGAATTAATAGTATTGGCGGATGATTTATTAAGTGTAAGGTCAAGATAGACCGTACTGTCACAACCGGTAACAGATGTCAGGGTCTGACTGTAATTGCCTCCTGTGCTATAGGTTGCATTGTTAATTGTAATGATATCACAGGCCGTTACCGATATAGAAGTATCTACATTTGCAGACATCAGTAAATCAAGAGTAATTATGCTGTCACAGCCTCTGAAGCTAGTAACATGCTGTGTATATAATCCTGCTGTAAAATACGTCTGATTATTAAGAACAAAACTGTCACATCCAATTTCATTTAAAACAGATTCTGCATCTCCGTGAATTGTAAGAAAGAGAGACAAAATACTGTCACAGCCAACAGAGTTAGGCATTATCTGAGTGTAATTCCCCGTAGAATCATATGTAACACCATTAAAGGTATAATCGTAACATTCCGATGCTGTTTCATAAGAGGCCGTATTAGAGCTCGCACATCCGCAGGAGTCAGCATAGGCCGAACTAAGCCCCTTTGACCAATTTGGAGCAGTAGAAGCATAGACACTGTCATCAACACAGACTATCATGGTAAGAAAATTATCTGTACAGTCAAAATAATTCATGTTGACATTGTTACCATTTTTAATATTGAGATAGACTATCTGATTTAACTTACAGGAAAAATTAACAAGGGAAGGTGTCTGAGATACATCAAGAAGGGCAAACCTGTTATATTGACAGTATAAATTTTTCAGATTGACATTATTGGAAACATCAAGTTCCGTAAGATAATTATTATTACAATATAAAGTTTCAAGATTCACATTAGTTAACAGGTCGAGTTTAGAGATCTTATTGTTATTACATGAAACATAATCAATCAAAATATTATTAGTCATAATCAATGAATCCAGATTATTATTATTACAGGCAAGGTAATTCAACTGCGATAAATTTGATAAGGCAAGCGTATCAAGGTCATTATTGCTGCAGGATAATTTTTGCAGAAGATTATTATTACTTAAATCAAGGGTATCAAGCTGATTACTATGACAATAAAGTGTTTTTAACAGCGGATTATTCACTACATTAAGCGTATCTAAAATATTATTATTGCAATATAATATTTCAAGTAATGCAGCATTACTCAAGTCAAGGATATCAATGTTATTGTGATTACATTGTAAATTGACAAGATTGACATTATTACCTAAGCCAAGCGTATCTAACAGATTATTATAGCAATAAAGGGTTTGCAGATTAACTGCATACTGCAAGTCAATTTCCGGAATTGAATTACTATAACAATAAAAGGTAATCAGATTAACATTACTAGTGACATCCAAAGAGTTAAACAAGTTGTTCTGACAATAAAATCCTGTGAGGTTAATATGATTACTCAGATTTATAGTATCAATCTGATTATTCTGAATAAAAAGAGAGGTTAGCTGAAGGTTATTACCAATATCCAGTGTGTCCAATAAGTTATTGCTGCAATTCAGCGATACGAGATTAGTGTTTGAAGTAACATCAAGGCTTGTCAGCTGATTGCTGTTGCAAAAGAGAGAAGATAAATTCAGGTTGTTGCTGATATCAATATCTGATAATTGATTAATGCTACAATTTAATGCTACCAATAATGGGTTGTTGCTGACATCTAGACTATCAATTGCATTGTCCTGACAACTTAAAGAACCAAGTAAAGGGTTGTTACTTACATCTAGAAAAGTTAACAAATTATCGGCACAACCAATGTCAGTAAGGTTTATATTATTACTGACGTCTAAGGTGTCAACCTGATTTCTATATATGTTAACAGATAATAAATTAACATTTGAACTTAAGTCAATAACTGAAATCTGATTATTACTTGCTATAAGGTTCTGAAGGCTCAGAAACCCTTCAATTCCTGTAAGGTCGGTTATTGTTCCCGGGCTCGAGTAAGATTCAGAAATATCAAGAGTGGTTAATGAGGAAATATCTGAATCAAGTACAAGGCCATTTATTGTAGCATCTGTATCTATTCCAAGGCTAATCAACTTTTGCTCAAAGGCAGGGTCGGGCACAGCAGTAGTTTGAGCGTAACTACTACCAATTACAGTAAAAATTATTACTGATACTTTCACCAAAAAACCTGGGGTCAACAATTTCATTTTTAAGTATTATTTTAATCTCGCATTTAAATCACTATGGGGTGAACAAAAACCAAGAGATTAAAAATTCATATTATTTCATAATAAACAAGAAACCCATTCAGGTATTTACACCTTAACTTAACACATAGGACCAAAGCGCATGCCACACCACAAATCACTTATTATCAATGCATTAACCAACTAAAAAAGATTGTAAAATTCCGCACATAAGAATCATTCTATTATTTGGACTAATTTTCAATTCTTGTCTATTCAACAAATTCAAATATAAACTACACAATGAACAATGTCATTGACATTTGATAAGAAATATATGGCAGAAAATAAAAACTAACATTTACTGTATTCGGCCATTTTTTAGAAGAAAAAAATATTTTCACAAAAATTGAATCCTACCTTATCAAGTAATGAATTAAAAATACAGGAAAATTAACTATGTACACTATTACAAGACAAATAGAGGATAGCTGTAAAAACAAAAAACGACCAGGAAAATCCTGGTCGTTTATATAAAACAGATGATAAATTTTACTTAAATTAAATCCTGAAATTCAATTGTTTTTAAATCATACAACCGCCATGCACCATTTTCTTTTACCCATACATCTCCTGTTTCACCTACTTTCACAGCATCATACTGAGTAGGAACAACTTCAAATCCCTGTTCGTTTAACAAGCCCCATTTTCCTTCATAGAGAACTGCAGCCATATTCTTTTCAAAAGAACCTACCCAATCATAACGCATAGGAGTTAACTGATTTCCTTGTTTGTTAACAAAGGTCCATTTATTATTTCTTCTAACGGCTGCGTAACCATGATTAAACAGATGAATTTCATCATATACAGGGCCACAAATTTCAAAGCCTTGCATATTAATCATCCCATATTTTTTCTCTGATTTAAAAATTGCAGCCCCTTCCTGAAATTTGCTTTTAATTTTGTTTTCTCTTTCAAAAGGCATGCTTTCAATTGATGTATTAAGTGACTCTAAAAATTCAGGCTCAAAATAATTTGAATTAGACATCTGTGCCCCTGCGTTATATGTAAATATACCGAACGCAAGACAAATTGTGATTAATTTTAGATTTCTGATACTTTGATTCATGTTAATAATGTAAATGTTTAAATATTTATTAATTAAATTTCATACAAACTTCAAGCATTACTTTTTAATGTTTAGAGTTGATATGGCAAATATATTCCTATAAACTTTTATTAAAATTGACCTTGGTCAATTAATTTTTTTTATAAAAAAAACAGCTTATATTTTACTCTTAAAAGCAATACTAATTTATAGTTGACAAAATCAAACCAGTTATTACCAACCCCATTTAAGCAGACAAGCAATTACTTTTGTTTTGTTCGAATCGCAAACCTATGCCTTATATTTCAAAAAGTCAACATTTTAGACCACAAAACAAAATAATATTTTGAATATTGTTTTTATATTTTGTTTTGACTACTTTCCATAGAATTTTATTCTATCTTTATTTATTATTAATATTTAAGATTTTTTTTCATGAAACCATCCTGCTTAAAATATTTATTTTTTGCCTGCGTAATATTAAGTACCCTATCCTGCAAAAATCGTATAGTAGACAAATTGCTTCCAGAGACTCAACAGTTTTTAACTGCCCAGGAAAAGTCGCGATGTACCTGTCTGAATCAGCATGGCAAGAATTTTTCAAAGGAAATAACAAAAGGGATAGACTACATCAAAACGCTTCCGGAAATATACGATCTCGACAGTCTGAAACTATCTGAGTTCTATGCTATAAAACTGGAATTGGTGGATGCTATGAGTATGATAAAAATCCTTACATCCTGTGTAAATGAAAACACTCAGCAAATTGATCAGTTCACAGGAATGTTAATTCAGGAAGACCTCAGGGTTGTACTTCAGATAGACAGTAACATGACTGAACAACAGAAATTCGAAAAAATGAATATCCCGGGAATGGAACTGACTGAAGAATTCTGCCCACAGCATAAAGAGGCTATGCTTAAGTTTTATGAAATGATAAAAGCATCAGAGGTTCTGCCTCCGGGCTTACAGTAAATGATGATGATTCTAAAATAAGAGTTTCTCAAGGTAATGTTGATCTATTCCGAATTGCATCTTTATTTTATCTACTTGTTCCAAAATATCGTCTAAAGGTTTTTCGGGTGCATCCTCCTTCCTGACTGCAGTTATCATCAGATTTTTGGCAGTATGTTCAAGGGAAACAAATTCAAAGACCTTAGTCTGATACCCGTGTGCTTCCAAAATCATAGCCCGAATACCATCAGTGATGATCTCTGCCTGTCTTTCTTCCAATATTCCGTTCTTTAAAATGCTATTCAGAAACTTTTGCCCCTTCATAGCCCTTCGGATTTGCTTGTGACAGCAGGGGGCAGTAACGATGAGTTCTGCCTTGGCCAATATTCCCTTTGCGATCGCAATATCCGTGGCTGTATCGCAGGCATGAAGGGCGATCAGCACATCTATTTTATTATTATAATCAGCAATATCCTGTGAAAGAAAGTTCAATTTATCCCAACCTAAATTTCGGGCAGCTTTGTTGCAGAAGTGGCTAAGGTGTTCCCTCAGCTCTATTCCTGTTATTTCAGGCTGTTGTTTCTTTTGATTGAAAAGGTATTCGTACAGAGCAAAAGTCAGGTAGCCCTTGCCGCAACCCATGTCTACTATTTTTATTGTGTCAGAAAGTCTGCTCTGCAAAAGCAAAGAATCCATGATTTCCACAAATTTATTGATCTGACGGTATTTATCCTGATGTGCCTTATTTACTCTTCCCTCAGATGCTATCCCCAGTTTCTCTAAAAAATCACAGTCTTCCTCAATCAGGTAGTTCCTGATTTTATTATGATTACTGTCGGGCACTTTCCGGACAGAGGGTTTACGGTATTGTATTCTCGATTTGCGCTTTTTATTGAACTGTATTACTACATCCTGTTCTATCGTCAACAAAGTGCCTGTCAGAAAATCCTTTCCCAGGTGCTGATACAATTTCTCGATTGCTTCTGATAGAATATAATTTTTCACAATATCTTTACTATTGTACCTGTAGGTAAAAGAGAGATGAACCCTGCCTTTAAGGTCTATCCTACGAATATAAATGTTCCTTAGATCAGCAGATTTTGGGGCAGATTTGCTCAAAGTGATTTTTACAAACCAATTCTCTTCTATACTTTCCTGCAATACGGCAACAAATTCTTCCATTGAGTCTGCAGTCTTTTGTGGTTTATCAAATTAATGTAAAACAATCTCAATTGTATCCAGCTTCATCCTTGTCTGAAAGAAATGAGCAACCTTTACTTTCTGACTGTTTCTCATACGTCTTCCTTCCCAATCTATCACGACAGTAGGTATAGTATCCAGCCTGAGGGTTTTTGTATTCATCTTCACCAGTTCATTATAAGATATTTCTACCGCTTCAGGGTATAATGCAGAAAATTCCATTGCAATATCATTGATCGGTTTGCTTTGCCGCTTGTTCTGAGAATTATATTTCGACAATTCGTTCTCCAAAAATTTAATGCGTTCTTTTTTGTCTTTCAATACTTCTTCATTGTCTTCATACAACTTCTTTACCATATTTGAATACTCCTCTTTTATGGTAGAGAATTTGGTTTGAAGAGAGCCGACTTCAGCCAATAATACTTCAACATCCAGATTACCTTCCCGGAATTCAAGTTTTGCGTAATCCAATCCCGTTTCATTCAATTCATGCTTAAGATTATCTTTATCCGATTGCCGGAGATTAGCAGATGTAGTCAATATAATAGCAGGTGTATCTCTGTGATAATCTATTTTCTGACCCAAAATTACACCCTTCTCTAAATGATACTCATCTACCTTAACAGAAAAGGCAGCAACCTTACTATTAAAAATCTCATGTCTCACAACATTATAGGCAGTCCACAAACTTGGGATAATTGTAAAAACCACGATCAATACAATCAGAATCTTATATCTCATTTCTCTTGCAGGGTCCAGAAATTCTTTCTTGGGGAAATTCAATGCCCTAACAAAGATCAATGCTGTACCTGCAATGAAAACAGAATTGATAAAAAACAGATAAAATGCACCACCGGCATAAGCCCACTGTCCGGTTGCGATACCATATCCTACTGTACAAAGCGGAGGCATCAAAGCAGTAGCAATTGCCACCCCGGGAATAGCATTACCTCTGTCGGAGCGCGAACTTGCCACAATACCGATCGCACCACCACATATTGCAATCAATACATCATAAAAAGTCGGGTAGGTCCTTGCCTCGAGTTGGTCTGTAAGGGTTTTGATTGGAGAAATTGAAAAGTACATAATTGAAGCAAGTATTGAACCCACCACAAAAATCGTCAGGTTCCGGAAGGCATTTTTTAAGGTGTCAAAATCATTGGTGGCAACAGCATATCCAATTCCTACTATAGGTCCCATCAAAGGGGAAATTAACATCGCACCGATTACAACAGCCCCCGAATTCATATTCAGGCCAATAGAAGCTATAAAGGCTGCGAAAATCAAGCCCCAAAGATTTCCTCCCTTAAATTCAATGCTCTTTTGTATACTATCTATTGTCCCGGCTTCGTCTGTATCCAAACTGAGACTGAACAAATCCTTCAGCTCATTAATTAATTTTGAAATCAACAAAACTACTGAATTCCCCTTCGAGGAATCAAAGGCAGCTTCTTTACTAAAATCCTTTCCATCATCTTGTGAATTATTGTTTTCTTCCATCATGTATAGCAATTAAATATCTTCGTTCCGGAGTTTTCTATTTTACAATAATAACTATTAAATATTATTTCTTTCCAGCATTACTGATTTATTCTTACTGATAATCTTTGTCTCCAAATATACAATTTTTTTTTAATTGCAACTTTTATCTTAGCTGTTTCAGTTGTATATCAAATAAACTTCGTAAAAAGCCACTGTTTTTTAGGACAATGAGGTCTGATATTATTTTTTCCAATTCCAACAAGAAAATTTTCAAAGCAAAACTTAAAACTTACTTTCTACTTTCTACTATTATATTGGCCCCCGGGCGCTACGTTACGCAGCTCGCTGTGCGCTCGGCCCGCAGCAGCTGAGAAAAACAGCTGCTGCGGTCTGTGGCCTGCCGCCACACTGCTTCACATCGCTGGTGCGAAAGATTTTTTGATGAATTATGATGATGAGGGATAAATTATGAACTATTAGGTATGAATTATGAGGTATCTTTTAATCAAGTAATTAATTCACTTACTTTAAGAAGGATTAATAACTGAAGGTAGCGCTTCGAATCAGGAAATCTACCGTTTAGTCTAAATTCTACATTCTAAAATCAAAAAGCGCAGCGATCTAACATCTAATACAACGCATCTCTGAAGTAGTCAATCTGAAAATAGAAGACATCAACAGCAAACGAAACATCATTCACATCCGTCAATCGAAAGGCAATCAGGACAGAACAAGTCTGCTTTCCGCTGTACTGCTAAAAGAATTGCGTTTATACTACAAAGAATACCGACCTGAAACCTATCTTTTTGAGGGAACAAGACCAGGTAATCCCTACTCAACATCGAGCATAAGAAAAATAATGAAACGAGCAGTAGAAGCCTCCAATGTACATCCTGATGCCACTCCACATACCCTCCGGCACAGTTTCGCCACACATTTGATGGAACAAGGCACCTCCCTGCGCTATATTCAGCAGTTGTTAGGGCATCATTCTTCCCGCACCACCGAGATATATACCCACATCAGCAAGAATAAATTCGAGAATCTAAGAAGTCCCCTTGATAATATAGGTATTTAAGGCTATATTGTGCCTCGATGATAAAGTCACTGAAAAGCAGCTGACTATTTTTATAAAAATAAAACAAAAAATTTACTGAGAGGTAAATAACTTGACAACTGAATTATATTAATATCCATTCAGCAGTTCCTGTTATCTTCGATATATGTTGTATAACAGGAACCGTAGGAGTGTTGTTATAAGGGGGATAACAGGAATGTTCCTGTTATACGGTTGTTATTCAGAATTAACACAATTGCTCAAGAAAACTAGCAACTGTGTTAACCTATGAAAAAGTTCTTGAAATAAATCAATTAATCTTGATTCATAAGTATACAATCTAAAAAAAATGTTTCTTTTTTAATAATTTCCATATTTAGGAGTTATGAACATTAAATTTAAGTATTTTTTATTTTTTCAGTTTCTAGTCATTATAGATTTATCGGCACAGAACTATATTAAAACGGATAACTTCTTTAGAAACAAAGATAAGTCTGTTTATTGTTTGGAGGAAGTATTATCTGCTACAAAAGATATTAAGACATTATGCATTAAGAGGAGTGATTTAATATCTTCTTTCTATGGTAAATCTTGTTTGCTAGATTCTATCCTTCAACATCATCAAGATAGTTTTGTAAAAAAAATACAATCTGTTGAAAATTTATATTTGAACATCTATCTGCCTAAAAACTTAATAGAATTATTAGCAAAAAAGGCATCTATCAAACGTATAATGTTAAAACCTTCTGAAAAGTCATATTCATCTTATGAACTTCAGCAAATTTATTTACTTAACAAATTTAAAGATTTAACATATTTTGAAGGAGCTGATAGTAGTTTATTATTCATAAAGTGCCTTCAACAATTTAGTAAACTAGACACACTAGTTTGGCTAGATAAAAATTTACAAAATAGATATTTAGGGCGATTAATGAATATTACTACATTTATTATAGATAACTATGGAGAAATTAAATATAGGTGGTGGAATAATGGAATTAAAAGATATATATATACGTATCATTTTCCACCTCAACTAAAAAACATTTATACAGAAAAACTATCCTATAAATACTTTGCAACTAAATTGACCAAGTGTACTAAATTGGAGTATCTAACAGATATTTCTGGGCCAATTATATACCCTGACATGGATTCAATGTATGTTAAATCAGGCTATTTTCCTCCACCAATACCTTCCCTTAAAAAACTAACTTTAGATCCTACTCCTCAGTATATCCCCCTCAATATTAATTTATTTTCTTCTCTCAAATCTTTGATTATTCCCGATGGGTGGAGAGGCTTTACAGGCTTAGATATTCCCTCCTCTTTATATCAACTATCGAATTTAGAAAAATTACATATCTGGACCAATCATGTTTCGGACTCTATTCGTTTCTTGAAAAGACTAAAGCATTTATCCATTCATATTAACCAGCCTAGCATAAATTCCATTTCGGATTCTATTCGAAACCTATCACAGTTAGAAAGCTTATTGCTTCATCAGGAAAAAAGATATAGCACTTATTATTTGCCCTCATCTATATATTCACTCACAAGGTTGAAAACATTAGATATAAAGTATTATGAACTTTCAGATTCTATCCGTTTTTTAAAGGAATTAAAAGAGTTAACGATTATGGGTCGTAATGAAACGCTTCCTGACAGTCTTGTTGCCTTAAAGAAACTTAATTCACTTGACTTGAGTCATTTCTACATGCCAGAGGGGAAGTATCCAAAACTAATGTATCAATTCAAAAATTTACATAGACTTGATTTAGGTGACGATGGGGCTTACAGAGAAAGAAGTAAGTTATTAATAAATGTTCGAAAAATTAAAAAATTAAAAAAATTAAGCTACTTGGAGTTTAATATTCTAGCTATAAAAAATGAACTTCATTATAGGAGATTGTATAACGCATTGCCTGAGAATTGCGAAGTGAAGCTGCATGGGACGGGGGAGGATAGTAAGACTCCATACTCAGGGGCTAATTTGGGGATTTATACAGAATATGGCTGGGGAAAAGCAGCTTTTTCAGGTATCGAATTTCTATATTACATAGATAACGAGTATGCCGAAAGTTTTGTAAAAAAAGGTAAGCGTTTTAAACAAAATATAAGAAAAAATAAATCCCGACCTGAGTGGAGCTATCCTAATCCTTTTCATTTTCATGCCTTCTCATTTGCTGTGGAATGGAATTACCTCAAGAATCCTGATTTTTTAATGGGATATAGGTTAGGATACAACTATTCGAGAGTGAGAGAACCTATTGCTTTTCAACTAGATTTGATTGCTTATACTAATTATAATAGTATCTTTGATTTAAGGTTAGCCCCTCGTTTAGTTATAGTTCCCATCAAAACTCATGCAGTCCATGTTAGTCTTTATTATAGTTATAAAATACCGTTGATACTTACTAATGAACAACATGTAGTTTCTAGACATACTATTGGGCTTAGTTGTAGATTTACAATAGATTGGAGAGATGGTTCTTGGTTTTGGTTTTGGTGACGACAGGAGGCTTCTTTTTTTTGGGGTTTTGCTTAAGCTCTTCTACTTCGGGCTGAGGAAACAAACTGCCTTGTGAGGGGTCAATGTTTTTGGAAACATAGCGTTCACAATGAAGAACTCTATCGGTAAGCCGTATGAGGAAAAACTTCACGTACGGTTTGATGAAGGGGGTACTGATTTTGTTTTTAATTTGTATATTTGTTTGAATAAATTATAAAATTAGAATTGGCTGTCAGGCCCTACTCAACTCGGGACATTTCCTGTGGGTTGCTTTGTGGAAAAATAAAAAATATTGGTTTTTATTCCCTGAAAATCATTAAATACCAGAATCCAAAATTTACCGAAAAATCCTCCTGAGTTACCAGTTATTGGCTCAGACCTACCATTTATCAACCCAAGGCTACCACTTATGAATTGGTTGAGAATTTTTGGACTTTTTAATTTACCTTTGTAGGTGAAGAACTGACTGTGACACATAGTTGAAATTTTAAAATATACATAGGAGTGGTACATATATAGTCGATATAGGAGATATAAACACCAGTACTGGCGATTATAAACGAGTTATAACTAATTTGAGAAACGATGATAATACAAAAAATAATTGGAATTTATTTTATCTATAATCTACTAATCGGAGTATTGTTTTTCAGTTTTAAGTATTATAAAACAGAGCAAAAGGTTATAGATCGAAAAGAGTTTACTTTATTAATTTTATTTCCATTTTTTGGTTATGGAAATTGGCTGTATAATAAGGAATTAAGGGAAAATGGAACTACGAAATTTCATAGAGAATGGTTTATTTGGAAAAATGTAATTCCAATTAACATTGGATGTTTAATTTTTTTAGCGATTTTTGGATTTATTCTTTACGGAATTGCCAGCGGAGGTATTCATATTGGTGGAGGAATGGAATGGGCAAATAAGCAAGGTAATGGATCTTTAATTGGTGTTGGACTTTTAGCCGACTTTGGATCTGCACTTGAACTAGCATTAATGACATTAAGTGCAATTATAGGATTTGTAATACTTGCTTTTTTTTTAATTTTTATTCCAATGTATCAAGTAAAGTCAATTGAAAGAAGATTTTTACAATAATAAACTCTATTAAATAAATTGGAATAAAAATGCATATATTAACTAAGTCTCAACACCAACTGAAAGTCGAGTCATTAAGATAAGGTTGCACAAAACCAAGCCACATGCTACTTATGGAGATAGAATAATAAATGAATCCATTAAAAAATTTGAACCATTATCAATATCTTAGTGAATCAAAAGAAAATCAAACCAAAAAAACCAATAACA
>CAJQOX010000040.1 GCA_905480075.1 uncultured Aureispira sp.
TTCTCCTTTGTAAACCCAATTTGATAAAACTTTTAAAAAGTGATTGAGGCGGTTTACTCTCCAGTTCTTTAGTTACAATTCGTATCGTAATAGATTCTTTTGTTTTCTTTTTATCATAACTATAAATAGATACATAAGTCAAATCAGCTACTATCTTGGCTTCCCATTGTTTTTTTACAATTACTTTTGCAGGCTTATTGGCTTTTTTGACGACTACTGTTTTTTTGGCTTTTTCGATGTCTTCTTTCAAAAATGCATTTTCACTATTCACTGTTCGGAGCTTACTTTTTAGTCCTTCGATATAAGACGGTGTTATATGAAATAATTGGTATTTTGCATAAATATCAGATCCTACATCATTGGCATAGCCCGTTGTTTCAGCCAATTGCATGACCTTCGATTTAAATCCCCAAAAGTTCAGTCTGTCTTTGCCATCCCGGTAGGGGTTTTCTTTGATATATAAGGTGATGCCTAATGCTTCCGCTTTCTTTTTTAAAGCGGCATGTTTATCATCTGATTGGGCCATGATTCCATTGAGCATGTAGATATCTCTTGGTGCATACAACATTTCCATTTCGACCAATTCCCACAACTCTTTAAAATGTTCTTTTTCCTTTAGGAGCTTTGCGTAGGATTTTTTTAGGACCTCGAGTTCTTTTTTGACCTTTTGCAATGCCTCTGATTGATCATTAGTTTCGGCTACTTTTCCCTTTGGTTGGCTAATTTTAGCATCTTTTTTAACTTCTTTTTTTGACTTTTTTGTGGCTTTCTTTTTGTCAAAGGAGACATTACCAATGAGTTCATACAGTCCTTTGTAATCTTTGGACGAATTCCAGCGCCCTTTCTCATTGATCTTAATGACTCGACCTGTCTCTTGGCTCGCAAGCCATTCGTATTTTTCGTGTTCAGTGCCTATTTTTATAGCGTCACCTGCTGTACTTCGAAGTAAAAAATAAGATTCCTGAGGGTGCTGAAAAAAGCAATAAACCGATGTTTCGGGTTTGTCTTTGTTGCCTGCCTTTTTCGCCTTTGTTTTCGCGGACGATTTACTTATTTTTTTTTGACTGGCTAAAATGCTTTCAGATATGTTTTTGTAATCTTTAGAGCTTGTCCATTTGCCTTTAGCACTTATTTTGATAATTCTTCCAGCTTCAACATTTTGTAGCCAAGTGAATTTTTTGTGTTCGGCATTAATTATTTGTACATCTTGGGAAGAAGTGAGAATGAATTCCTCCTTGTTTGAATTAAAAGTAAATATATAGGAAATCGTGTTGTCAGGCATAATTTTCATTCATTTTGAATAAGTTAAAATCATAATTAATTAGAATACTTAAGCAATAAATTTTGATTAAATAAAAGGTGCTAACTCAACATTGCATAGGAATCTTAAGCAAAACTACCATCATTTTATATAGCTAAATGCCTTACTGAAAACAAAATATACCTTTTTATTTATTCTAATAAAAAGTTTAGGCATTTAATTGTTCTATATTTAAAAATCCAATATTAAAAAAAAACAATTAACGAAACTGAATTTAAATGATTATCCAAAAGGGATTTATTGGATAAAAGTCAAAACGACAGAACATCCATTTACTCATAAAGTAATAAAGATCTGACATTAATGATAAAATATGAAACCAAGCTGTGTGCTACTTAAGGAGTTGAAATTAACAATGAATCCATTAAATAATAAAAAAATCAATATATTGGAGAATCAAAATAAACAAAAACAAAGCCATCTGCACTCATAACAAAAAGTATAACAGAAAGCAGCACAAAACCGCCCCGAGGCAAGCTACAGGTAAGACCCAATCATTGGCAGTAATTAAAAAGCAAAAAACCTTGTTTCTAACAGACAACTCTAATAAAATCAACTTATCCAATGAAACAAAAATTTGGAATTACTTTTCACTTAGGGCTTCCTAAAGTCGCTTCAACGTTTCTTCAAAAAGAAATTTTCCCTAATTTGAACAATATAAGTTTTCATCGAAAACGAAAATTCAATGAGTATAAAAACCTGAAAGAAGAGAAACTAACATGCAGTCATTTATTTTCTTCTGAATATGATAGAGGCTTAGAAGAAACTGTTGATGAAATAACAGGACTTTTTCCTGATGCTAAGATCATATTTTTAGTCAGAAGGCATGACAAATGGATTTTGTCGAAGTATAAATACTATATTAGAAAGCATGGCTCAATGAAATTTGAAAATTTAATTGATGTTGATTCGAATAATGGTTTTTGGAAACGAGAAGAACTCCTGTTTAAAAACAAAATTGAATACATTGAAAAACGGTGTAAAACAAAACCTTTAATTTTGCCTCACTCCCTTTTATGTACAAATCCCGATTCTTTTATTCAAAGGATTAATCAATATCTGGGGACGAGTCTAAATTCTAAAGCCAAAAAACATGTCATAGTTAACAAATCTTTCAATGAAAAACAACTGATCTTTTTACGAAAGTTCAACCAAATTTATAAGTATAGGGAAATCAAAACTTCCTACAAACTTATTAATAGAATACACTATAAATATCGGGAATTTTTACTTCACATTGTTGGTTTCACGGGTCGGTTTTTACCCAAATCACTGGTTCAAAAAAAACCACTTATTAAAGACGAAAATATCTTATCAAGGATAAGAGAATATTATAAAAAAGATTGGGATTTTTGCCTGGAATATTCGAAAATAAATGAGGGGACAGAATCAAAGAATTAAAATTTTATCCTCCTATATTTGGATTGCTAAATTAATAAAGGGATCAAAAATAATCTTAAGAAATAAAAACAAATGAAAATATACTTCTCTCACGGAAAAGAAAGCGGACCTCAGGGTATTAAAATACAGAAAATGTCTGCCTTGGCAGAATCGATGGGCTTCAGCACT
>CAJQOX010000041.1 GCA_905480075.1 uncultured Aureispira sp.
TAATCAGAAAAGACATACATTTTAATTGAGTATCCTATAAAGATATAAAAAAACAGAGAACTATTCAAGTTACAGATGCAGGAAAGACTTGATTCATTGCTCTATAGCCCCGATATAACATTATATTAACAATCAAAAAAACCTTAATCAAGTTAATCAACATCTAATAAACCAGTAGATTTAACTTTTGATACTTGTTTATCTACTCATAAAATTGTACCTTAAGGACTTTCAGGAACAAAAAACGAAAAAAAGAATTAATATAATTTAATAAACAGAAAAGGATTTATGAAAAAGATTTATTTATCAATCAGTCTTATTTTATTCATTTCATGGCAAATACAATCTCAGACCTATGCAGATGATGTCGCTCAAATAATGTTTGACAATTGTACTTCCTGTCATCACAGTGGCGGGATCGGTCCCTTTTCTCTGATGACATTTGCCGATGTTTCAGGCGTAGCATCAATGGTTCAGACAGAAGTAAACAACGGCGATATGCCCCCTTGGTCTCCCGACGACAGTTATTCTGAATTTGCACATGCTCGCAGTCTTACCGCTGCAGAGATAACAACAATCAATGACTGGGTTAACGGAGGATCTCCTGAGGGAAATGCTGCCAACACACCGGTTGCACCTGTTTATAATAACAATATACAGTTAGGCACTCCTGACCTTAGTTTACGGATACCTGACTATGTAAGCAAGGCTACTTCCGGCAACGATGATTATGTATGTTTCTCTTTGCCTACCAACCTTACTGGCAATGAAATAATACAGGCAATAGAAGTCATTCCGGGCAACACTTCGATCGTGCACCATGTTTTAGCATACATAGACCCTAACGGGACTTACGGAACAGATACTACCAGTCATAGCTGTGGTGGCCCAACGGCTTCCAACATTCCTTTGATTGCCGGTTATGCACCGGGAAGTATGCCTTCTCAGTTCCCCAATACAGCCACATTAAAAATGGGTATAGATTTACCTCCAGGGGCAGAGATAGTTTTAGCGATGCATTACCCTGAGGGTAGTCAGGGCATATTGGACAGCACAAGAATAAACATTCATTTTTATCCACAGGGCACACCAAATGTGCGTCAGGTTTCTGCACAACCCTTATTGGCTGACTTAAGTTTTAACATCAATGCCAACACAGTAGACAGTGTAGAGAACAGATTTCCTCCGAGTTTCGGAGTACCGACAAACTATACCCTTTTCAGTATTTTCCCACATTCCCATTTATTGGGACAGAGTTTTATAGTGTATGCAGTAAACACATTGGGCAGCGATACCATTCCACTTATTCATATACCAAAATGGGATTTTGAATGGCAGGGCTTTTATGTGTTCAAATACATGCAGAAGATTCCTGTAGGATATCAGATATATGGCAAATGTATCTATGACAACACCACCAACAACCCCTACAACCCCAACAATCCACCTCAGAATGTAGGATTTGGTCTTAATACAACAGACGAGATGTTTCTGGTCTATTTTCAATATATGGCCTATCAGGCAGGTGATGAAAATTACAACATAGACAGCCTACTTAATCTTCAGAATCCTACCGGCACAAAACCACTGGCTACTAATGAAAACGGTTTGTTTCTTACTTCCTATCCCAATCCTTCGGATGAAAAGACGACCCTTCACTATTTCACCGATAAGAGTGCTGAAGTAAGTCTGGGAATTTATGACATACAGGGAAAATTAATCCGTCAGTTAATTAGTGAAGAACAGCCTAAGGGGGAACATTTAATAGATTGGAACGGCCTGGACGACAGTGGAAAAAGCGTACCTGCCGGTTTATATTTCAGTCAGCTGAATGTAGGGGACAGAATCGCCACCAATAAAATTATCCGCAGTCAGAGATAATTAAGAATACGAATTAAATTAAAAAAGCCATTCTGAAATTCAGAATGGCTTTTTTTAATCAGAGGATAAATAAAAAAGCTCCTATAGATTATCAACGAGGTTGGCATAAGCAACAAAATAAGGATTGAGGAGGTTTTCCTTATTATAAACAACGGCATCATCCGTATTGTACTGAAGTACTTTACCCCCAGCTTCTTCGAGCACAATCTGAGCCGCCGCGGTATCCCATTCCATGGTGGGCGCTACTCTGGGATAGAGATGGGCAGCACCTGTCGCCAATTCGAGGAATTTCAGTGAGCTGCCTTTGGAAACCAGATTAGGTTCATCGAGCTGATCGATAAAGGCCTTTGTTTCATCATTGAGGTGCGACCTGGAACAAACGACGTTAATCCCTTTGTCCTTCATGGTAAATTCGGGAGCGTGAATTTGTTTCACCTCACCATTTTTTTCCAAAAAGGCACCATCCCCATCAGAAGCCCAGTAAAGGTCATTTGTAACCGGGGTATACACCACCCCCATCACCACTTTATCTTTATTTACCAGGGCAATATTCACGGTAAATTCACCATTTCTTTTAATAAACTCCTTGGTACCATCAAGGGGATCTATGAGCCAGTAAAAATCATAATCTTTGCGTACATTAAAGGGGACAATTTTATTTTCTTCAGAAATAATAGGATAGAGAATGGGTAAGGCTTCAAGTCCTTTGCATATCACTTCATTAGAGGCTTTATCGGCAGCAGTAAGGGGAGAATCATCTGCCTTTCTGATAATTTCAACACCTTCACAATCTTTGTAAATTTCCATAATTGCAGCACCTGCATCTTTGGCAATATGGCATATTTGAGGGAGGAGGTCTTTATAAGTCATAATAAAAGAAGTATATCAAATTGAGTTAAGAAAAAATACTATTGCAGTAAACATACAAAAATTAAACAATCCTCAAAGGATAGAGACGTTCAAATTACAAAGATAACCGTATTACTTTTTTTTATGCCGACCTTTTTTCGAGGATTTTTTCTTAGCCCCCCCTTTGGACATGTACCCCGAGTTGGATTTGCCTGTATATTTGGGTTTGCGCTTACTTTTTTTGTTATTGATCTTGACTTTGTAGCTTTTCTTTTCGTGGAAAGCCCCTTTATAATCGGGGTTTTCCTTATGTTTTTGTTTATCAATTTCCCTTTCCATATCCTGGTTTTCCTGAAAGGGAGTATCCGTTATTTCTATTTCCGGTGGCAAATCGCAAAGTGGGATAAACATCCTGATTTTCTCTTCAATTTTTTTGATATGATAACGTTCGGATTTACTGACAAAGGTAAGTGCTGCCCCTGTACGGAAAGCCCTCCCTGTACGACCTATTCTGTGTACATAATCTTCGTAGAGAGTAGGTACATCAAAATTTATCACATGGCTTACATCCTTGATATCTATGCCCCTTGCCATGACATCGGTAGAAACGAGGATACGGATTTTGCCCTCCTTGAAATCCTTAAAGGCATTAATTCTTGTATTCTGCCCTTTATTGGAGTGTATGAGGCGGATATTATCCTCTCCCCCCTTCTTCAGCAATTCAAAAATTTTATTGGCGGATTTCTTAGTTTTGACAAAGACAATTAAACGATGAAAAGCTACCTCATCAATAAGTAAATGACGAAGCAGGTTGATTTTGGTTTGAAAATTAGGAACATTATATCTGAACTGTTCCACCGTTTCGACCGGAGTAGCTTCAGGCGTTATTTCAATTTTAAGAGGAAAATCCATAAAATTCCAGCTAAGCTCCTCTACCTTAGGAGAAAAGGTAGCAGAAAAAAGTAAGTTTTGTTTTTTGACAGGGACAACTTCAAGTATCGCATTAATTTGCCCCATGAACCCCATATCCATCATACGGTCGGCCTCATCTAGTATCAAAACCTCTACTTTATTGAGTTTTATATTTTCCTTTTCGTACAACTCGAGGACCCTTTTGGGCGTGGTAATAATAATATCAGTCCCCTCATTAATAGCCTTGGCCTGAGATTTACGACCCACTCCTCCATAAATCCCTTCATAGCGGATATCGGTATACGTTGTGAGTTCCTGAACCTGATGCGTGACCTGAACTACGAGCTCTTTGGTGGGCACCAAAATAACACACCTTGCAGGAATACCTTTAGCGTAGCTGAGGCGTTGTAATACAGGAATAAGGTAGGCAGCCGTTTTGCCCGTACCTGTCTGTGCGATTCCAATGACATGCTGACCTGAACGAATAGCAGGAATCGCTTTTACCTGTATAGGCGTAGCCTGATCAAAACCCAGGTCTTGCAAGGCATTTAAGTATTGTCTGGTAATTTTTAAATCTTCGAAACTTTTCATGATATCCATTTACTTATACAAAGGTACGACAATGCTTAGATTTAAGTGAATAGCCTCAGGGCAAAAGATGAAAAATCAGTGCAAATCAGAATAAAAGCATTTAAAACATTAAAAAAAGTACCTGTAATGATAAAATAAGAATAAAATATATATTCAGGATTAAGCGATTCTTAAAATAAGAAAAAATATAAAAATGATGAAATTAAATACAAACACCATATAAAATTCGTATATTTAAGCCCCTACAAAGACCGTAAACCACCATATCATGAGTAAACTACATTCAATCCTTAGTATCCTTCTTTTTCTGCTGACAAGTACAACTATGTCAGAGGCCCAATCAATTTTAGATTATTATAAACTGATGTCGGATTACGACAACGATATTAAAATCCACAAACTTACAGAAAAGGAGGGGCAGTGGTATGTACAAAACAACAATTCAAAAATTGTCAAAATTGATCTTGATGAAAAAAACAATTTTCTGGAACTGAAAGACAAAGAAGAAGGGGGTATCTTTACCTTACAGCTTTCCCTTTTGAAACAAACTAAAGGAGAAGTTCTGATAGCGATGGTAAAGAACCACATGGACATGTTTCTTCATGGTGAGATCCATATAATAAAGTACCGCAACGGGAGGTTCAATGACATCACAAAAGAGGTTTTACCTGAAATAAACTATCAGGACTTTACAGAAAAAACAATGAGTATCGCGGCCTCTGCCTATAATGCCGACTTTAACAAACATCTTGAATTTGGTTATCAACTTCCCCGGGATGGGAAAACAGCCTATGCAGAAATGAAAACCGAGGTAATAAAAAATAAATGTGCTCAGAAGGATAGTTCAGTAAGCGACTACTGCAACTCACTAAATGAGATAGCCTATTCTACCATTGAACTGATATGGAATGTCAAAGAGGGTAAATTTGTTCTTGGCGAAAAGAAATAAATTATCCATTTCCAGAACAATCATTTCTTTACCATAATTACTGATAAATACAGTTATATCCCTTTTCAATACAATTGTTTTCATCTTTATCACAGACTGAGACGATTAGAATCCCCCTCTCTTAGCTTCCACAACATCAAAGCTAAACCATTGGTTTTTACATATTAATATTGCACAAATCCTTACAAATTATTGGGCGCCCGGGCGCTACGTTCCGAAGCTCGCTATGCGCTCGGCCCACATCAGCTGAAAAAATCACCTGCTGTAGTCTGTGGCCTGTGGCCACACTTCTGCACATCGCTGGCGCAAAAAGATGATCAGATAAATGGATTTTAAAAGATAGATTAATAAAATAGTTCCGGGTATTTAACTTCCCCCTCAGCAAGGATCTCAAAAAATATCATTCATCAGATTAAAAATCAGGGTATAAAAAAGCCACCCTGCAGAAAACAAGGTGGCAATTAATATCCTTAAAAAGTCAGAAATTATTTTACGAGAGATTTAAAGACCTCATCATTAATTTCCACTTTAAACTTTTCTTTCAGTTTTTTGATCAGTTCCTTTTCGAGGTTATCCTGATAATCAGCCACTACATAGCCTCTTGCCTCATCAAGACTTTTGACTGAAGGTTCCACTATCTCTTCGATCTTGGTAAAGAAGAAAGAGCCATTTTTTTCATAGCCTTTGTTCATAGAGCCCGATTTCCACTTCAGTTTATCGAGGTCTTCATTTTTACCTTCCTCATAAATCCCTGAGGTAGATTGCACAATTTCCTGATCTTTATTGAACATACCTTTGAGGGCTTCAGCACTTTTCTTTTTGGCTTTGCACTGAATTTTCTTGATGAGTTTTTTATCGTCAGTACGGAGAGTATAGAAGGTTACGTTGGCTCTTTTTTTCCATTTAAAGTTATCCTTATTGGCATCATAAAAAGCCTGCAGGCCTTCCTCATCGCTGGAAGCCTTGTCCCATACCAATTGCTTTTTCACTTCGAACAAGAGGATACCTTCGTCGTATTCTCTCATAAGTGATTTGAATTCCGGATATTTTTTATCGAGTTGAGTTTCCTCATAAGCGAGGCATTTCTGAGTAGCGAGTTTTTTGATAATTCTGTTAACAGCCCCTTCAACAGTTTTGGGTTGTTGGTTTAACCTTTCTGAATGGGCACGCTGTGCAATAGACATAAACTCTCTGATAGTCGCTTTAAGATTGCCGATTTCAAAAAGATTCAGGTCGTTAAGGGCATCATTTTTGTCGAACTTCCATTGGTAGGTAAGAAATTTATTACTACTTGTAAGAGAATCTATCAAGGCTTTTTTATTTACATCATTTTCCTTGTATCCACCTTCTTTTTTAATATCAGAAACCAGGGCATCCTGAATTATCTGAAATCTGGGTTTGCGTTTGATCTTGTTGGTGATTTCGGATTTCACATCCTGATATTCAGGATTTTTGATAGCCTGATATCTTTTAAGGATATGCCAACCTGCCTGAGATTTAACAGGCTTGGAGAAGTTGCCGTCTTTTTCCAGGCTGAAGATAGCATTTTCAAAATCGGAAGCATATTTATTAATACCTACCCAACCGAGCTGCCCCCCTCTGTTTTTGGTTGCATTGTCCTGAGAATTTGCACTCGCCAGTTCTTCAAACTTAGCCCCGCCTTTCAGCACTTCATACAATGAATCGACCATTGCTTTTGCGCCTTCAGGATCTTTTTTTGTACGCAGAAGAATATGCGCGACTTTAATCTTGCCCCAGGCTTCGCGCACCTCATCAACACGAAGGATATGATAGCCATATTTAGTACTTACAATTTCGGAGTAGCCACCTTTTGGGGTGTTATACATAGCCGTTTCGAGTACATAAGGCAATTGCAGGGCAGTAAAGAAACCAAGCACGCCGCCATTTTTTTTACTGAACTGATCGTCGGAATACTGTTTTGCGAGCGCATCGAAGTTATCAGCAGTAAGTTGCCCTTTAATATTTTGGGCACGTTTAAAGGCTTCGCGTTTAATATCTTCAGTAGCATTTTCATCTGCTGCAATAAGGATATGACTTATTTTACGATCTTCTTTAGACCTTTCGTAGGCCTCTTTCACTAATTTTTCAGTAATTTCCCTGTCAGTAAGGTAAGTACTTGCCAATTGTCTTTTATACTGATCCTGTTCTCTTTTTACTTCCGCATTTTCACTAAGTCCGATATCAACCCCTTCGGCCACCTGTAACTTGAAATTAATATATAAATCGAGATATTCTTTAAGTGATTTCTCTGAGTAATCGGCTTTTTCGCCATTCGTTTTATTATATATGTAGATGAATTCAGAAACATTAACTTCTTTATCATTTACTTTAAACAAAACAGGGTCCTGTGCCTGTAAAGCAATAGCAGATAAGAGGGAAACAGCGACAAAAACAGCGCAAATACGATACAGCATACTGTCAGATAATTTTTGAGTTAATTGAAAAAATAAAATGCCTACAAATAAGTACATTTTTAAACCTTGCAAAGTTAGAGAAATTCTATCAAACCCCCTATTAAAACAGGCAATAAAAATAGCTGAAAAGCGTACTTTTTGATGAATCAGTAATAATTATATTACTAAGCCTTCCAAAAACAATGCTAAGAATAGAGATAAGTACCAAAAACCAACATAAATTACTTATATTTCGGCCCTGAAAGTAAATAAGGAACAAAGAATAATACAAATTATACCAAACAGTCCCGACAGGCAATCATGGATGCAAAGCAAGATATATTCTAAAAGGAATAGTATTCTGAACATCCCCCGGGCGGCTTAAAATTCATCAGAACCAATAAAAAACATTAAAAATATAATGAAAATCCTGCAATTGTTTTTTTTCGTATTGATTACATTTATTATAACGGGATGTTCCTCAACAAATACAGTAAATGAGGAAGAGAAAGACTATCCTTTCAGTAAAATAAACTGTTACCTGCGATATATGGCTCAGAACAGGGAACTGCAGGCTGAGATGACTTTTCGTACAGATTCAACATTGGCAATAGAAGGAGAAGTACGGATAAACGAGGATGATATGGTATTCAAGAAACTGCCCTCTGTCGGATTTCAGTACCGACTGATAAAAAACGCGGTTTCCTTTGATTCGGTTTATACATTTTCTTATAAAGAAAAAGACGGAAGGACAGAAGAACTCACTATCAAACTAAATAAATTCCATAATTTCAGAATGGTCTCGGATGGAATCAGTAAAAAAAACGGCGGTTTGTTTGAGTGGGAAGGTCCTGCCCTGAAGAATGAAGATGGGATGGTTTTAGTATTCACAGATTCGAAGGGTGCCACTTTTTCGATAAATCATACAGGAATAAGCAGAGGCAATAGATTTGAGCTTGTGAAGGAGTATGCCAATCGTTTATCACCTGGTACGGCTACATTGAACATAACAAGAAAAAAGACAGTAATAACACAGGAGAATGATATTCTGAAATTACTGAGCATAGAGTTCTACCCTAAGGCAATAACCTTTGAGGTAAAAGAATAAGAAAAAACAGTATTAAAACAAAAACAGAAAGATGCTAATAATAGACGGAAAGGTAATATCCCCGGAGATTTTCCAAAAAAAGTTTGTGTGTAATCTCAATGCCTGCAAGGGTGC
>CAJQOX010000042.1 GCA_905480075.1 uncultured Aureispira sp.
AAAATGTTTGCCTGCGAACATGCCAATATCTGCCCCGATATCCTCTGTGTGGGCAAGGCACTGACAGGAGGGTACATGACCCTTGCTGCTACAATCTGTACCGATGAGGTTGCTCAAACGATCTGCAAGGGTGAGGCAGGCGTGATGATGCACGGGCCTACCTTTATGGGCAATCCGCTCGCTTGTGCGGTTGCCGCTGCAAGTCTTGACCTCTTGTGTAAATCACCCTGGCAACAGCGAATAAAAAACATTGAATCTATTCTGAAAAGGGAGCTGATGCAAACTGCCCTCCCCAAAATGCTTAAGGATGTCAGAGTACTCGGTGCTATTGCTGTTATTGAAACCCTTCAAGCTGTAAATGTTCAGAAAGCACAACAGTTCTTTGTTCAGCAGGGACTGTGGCTGCGACCTTTCAGAAATCTTATCTATATCATGCCTCCCTATATTATCAACGAAACCGAATTGATCAGACTCTGTGAAGGAATGTTGATGTCTGTTCAGATGGAGGAAATTTTCGGTTAGGGTTTACATTTTTACAGTGAAATGTTCTTGTGATGAGCAACTTAAATGTGTATTGATAACATTATTATAAATATTCATGTGTTTTTACAACAGATCAAATATTTTCTGCTATCCGCTCATTTAATAATTTTAATTTTGTCCCTTCGTTAAACCAAATGTATATTTCATAGCCAAAAGTGTTCCTTTCATATATCGGGTAATATATTTTAAATGTACTGCCTTATCTTTATGATTGATAAATGTACTGACATATTCTATAAGTTGTTTCAGGTATAAATACAGATAACGAACCGAATTTGTATTTATGTTCACTACACAGGAAATAATATTCTATCATTTTTATGACAACATAATTATTATGAAAAATTCTTTTCTATTATTTTTTTGCAGTTTTTTCTACTCGTTCACTTTATTTGCACAAACTACTTATTATGTAAATCATACAGCTGCGGGTGCCAATACAGGTGCATCCTGGAGTGATGCTTTTGAACATTTGCAGGATGCTTTGGCTTCTGCGGTAGCGGGCGATGAAATATGGGTGGCAGAGGGGACTTATTACCCTGATTTAATTAATTATGGCAATTCATTTTATATTCCATATGAAGTTAAAATATATGGAGGATTTCCAAATAATACTACAGCCACAATGTCTGACAGAGACCCTGTTTTATATACAACGGTTCTTAGTGGCGACCTTGGTGTAACAGGTGACAATTCTGATAACACAGGCAATGTAGTTATAGTTGAAAAAAGTACTGCTAATAATGTTTTGGATGGATTTACAATTGATGCAGGTAATAGGTATTTTTGTTTTAAATGTCCATATTTAAATTCTATAAGGGGAACGGCATTGCACATTGGAAAAGTAGTAGGTGGACCCAATATTTCTGCCTCAAATGATATCAGAATAATTAATTGTATTTTTAAAAATAACAATTCTACAGTACCTCTTGCTGTTATTTCTGCTATTCATGATTGGTCAACTGTATATGTTGGTAGTTATGATAATGAAGTTGCTAATCCTGTCTTCGAAAATTGTACTTTTTTTAACAATTCTACAAGTAAGTGTTATGAAGGAGAAAATAATGATGGAGGATTAATTTCAACATTTAAAAACTGTACTTTTTATGACAATGCTATTGCAATTTACCAAAAAGGGAGAACTACTGTCTCTCTACCTACCGGTACCTATAAAGGAATGCAATTAATACTTGAAGGGTGTAAATTTGAAAACAATATCAGAACAGTTGTAGCCAAAGAATCTATTGATGTCCGGGCAACAGATTGTGTCGTTATGAATAATTTAGTCCCGGGGTCTACCCAAATACAATTGCAGGCTAATGTAGCTTTAGGTGCTGCATTTGATTTTTCTACAAGCTCTTCTCAGCCGCTTTTTGCTTCAATTGATAACTGTACTTTTTATAATAATTATGGCATTGATGCCGGTGCTTTGAAAATTAATGCATCATCAACAGGAACTATTACTGCAAACGTCGACAATTGTATTTTCTGGTCTAATCATGCTTCTGTAACTGCTGCAAATAACAATGATTTCTATGCAACAGGAAATACAAACTTGACAGTTACTAACTCAATATTAAGCAGTAATGCATGCTCTCCTGCTGCAACTTGCGGAAATAACGTGATATTCAGTACAGCCCCTGGCTTTGTTAATGCTGCCGGTGGTGACTTAAGTCTTAACACTTCCTCCTTTGCCAAGGATAAAGGAGATAATGCAGGAGTAGATCCGGGCAATACTACTGATTTTGCCGGCAACCCAAGAATTGCATATGGTACTGTAGATATGGGGGCCTTTGAATGTCTTGATACAACTCCTTGCCCTACTATCATTTATGTCAAAAATGACCTCGATAGTTTAATTGATTCTCGCGATGGAGAAGTTTATCAAATAGTATCAATTGGCAATCAAACCTGGATGGCAGAGAATCTGAGATATAATGCTTCAGGTTCTTTTATTAACACAAATAATCCTTCCACTAACTATGGCCGTCTCTACAATTGGAGTACCTTAATGAATGGTGAATCAACAAGTTCTTCTAATCCAAGTGGAGTTAAAGGGCTCTGTCCTAATGGCTGGCATTTACCTTCTGATGCTGAATGGAATGAATTGGAAATGCTATTGGGTATGTCTGTGGCAGGTACTTCAACTTTTGGATGGAGAGGTACAGACCACGGGACTAAGATGAAATCAATTGCCGGCTGGAATAATAATGGAAATGGCACAAATTCATCAGGCTTTAATGTGTTACCTACAGGTTATTACATTTCAGGTAGTTATGTTGGATTGGGCAATAACACTTATTTCTGGTCTTCTACTGAGTCCACATATATGAATATTCCAAATATTTCTTTGATACGTGTTCTAAATAAATATAACATCAATGTAGGACGTTCAGATATAAATAATATACACGGTTTGTCATGCCGCTGTGTCAAGGATATAAGCGCCAACAACGGACTTGACTGGGCCAATGCATTTACGGACCTGCAGGATGCTTTAGCATTGGCAAGAGCTCCCGGTTCCTGTGTAGAAAAGATCTATGTAGCAGAAGGGACCTATCATCCGACGACTGGAACGGACAGAACTATAAATTATGAACTGGTTAATGATGTGGAAATCTATGGTGGCTTTCCTAATACCGGAAATCCAGTTTTTGCCGACCGCGATGTAGATTTATATGAAACGATCCTGAGTGGAGACATTGGAGTTCAAGGCGTCGATAATGATAATTCGTTTGTCGTTGTTTCTGCAGGTGCAAACATTAATTTGAATAATGGTACTATTCTCGACGGTTTTTCAATTAAAGAGGGGCATGGTGGACTTTATATAAAGGGTAATATTGGTTCTTTCTGTGAACTGCAGGTTGAATCCTGTAGTTTCTTTGATGGTGCATTACTTCAGGATCCCGTAACGGGGCTTAACAGTAGCATTGGAATAGGTATCTTTACGTCTACTGAAAATAATCTTATCAACCCGAAATTCAGCAATTGTTTTTTTAAGAATACCAATTGGGGGTCTGCTTCTGCCGTTTTTATTAATCATTTGCAATCTTTAAATAGTTCATCTACCACTCCTTACTTTTTTAATTGTGATTTTAATAACAATAGTACAGATCTTATGGGAGCTTCATCATCTGTTTTGGGGAATGTGCAAGCTGATTTTGAAGCCTGTACTTTTAGATATAATCAAAGATTACCTGGTTTTCCTAATAATAATATAAATGGTGCAGGTGGAATATATAGCATGAATGAAGGTAAGTTTAGTAACATTACACAAACCATAAACTTAACCAACTGTCTTTTTCATGATAATGTCAATCTGGAAACGAATAATCAGTCCAATGGAAGCAGTTCTGCTGCTATTACAATTTATAGTGGTGGATTAAATTCTTCTGTCGATTATAATATCAATAACTGTACTTTTTCTAAAAATACTTCACTCAATCAAGGAAGTACTCTCAGAAGTTTTACACTTAATTCAAACTCTTCTATTAACATTAATATGAATAATAGTATCATCTGGAATAATGGGATAGTTTTTAACAGTATTTCTATTGTACATCTCGATGGTATAGGTAACAATACTCTTAATTTTACCAATTCGCTGATAGAATCCTTTAATTGTATGAATCAGGCAAGTCTTTTTACTGGTGCCGGCAACAACAACATCAACTGTATCTCCGGTAATCTGTTTAATTTCAACCCGAATTTTATCAATCCTGTGGCAGGAAATTTCACGCTCAGTCAATCTCCTGCAAGTCCGGGCATTGATGCGGGGTCGAACACTTTGGTTCCCACTGGAATTACTCAGGATATTGCCGGGAATACCCGCATATTCAATTCTACCGTTGACATGGGCTGCTACGAAAACTTCTCCGGCATGCAATTGCGTCCGGTCATGAATGTTACTGCCACTGCAGAACGGCTATTTACTACTGTCGGTCCTTCAAACAGCACGCTTACTGCGCATGTGTCCGGTGGAACAGCCCCTTATACCTATGCCTGGAGTACAGGAGATGTGACAGCTAATATTACAGTGTCTCCAACACAAACCACTACCTATTCTTTAGTGATAACTGATGCTGCCGGTAATACTGTTGAAGACTTTATCACAATCACAGTTGAAGATATTTCCTGTGTGAGGAACAACGGAAGACCGGGTGTATTGATCTGCAACAGCGGAAATCAGACGCTTTGTGTACAGCCGCATGTTGCAGCCAATATGGTAGCGGCAGGCAATGCTTCCTATGGCCCTTGCAACATAATTCCTGCTAATACTTCTGCAGACCCAAGTTCTTTCTTTGGTTTCTTTGGCCTGTTTTCACAGCCCGGTCCACAAAACAGAATGAGAAATGATGACAATACCGTTTCTCAGACTATTCCTACCTTTATCGTTTATCCCAATCCTGCTGAGGACAAGATACAACTGATGATTCAGGACATTGATTATCAGATAATGGAATTGTTTGATAATATGGGAAGAAAAATAAATGAATGGAATAATCAGATCAACAGCATCAATGTTGCTGAACTGCCGCAGGGAATTTATCACCTCAGATTGACTTCGGGAGAGGAGGTGTATCAGAGTAAATTTGTGAAGAAATAATTTTTTTCTGCTTTAAACAGTATTAATTTAAAGTATTAGTGTTTTTTTAAATCCGGGATCATCAGATTCCGGATTTTTTGATTTAACAGCTTTCTATTCCGGTGCCCTTGTGTATCATACAACAAAAAAAACGACCACCCATAACAGGCAGCCGTTTAGTCTTTAGAATAAATGAAAGGGACAAACTCCTTTCAATTTGCTCTTTGTTTTTTATGATACGATTTGTTGAAGTCCCTAGTTTCCTTACGAATAGAACCACAAAAATATCAGAGCCTTATTCTGAATTATAATCATTAAAACAATCCTGAATCTGTGACTGCTCTAAAAAATATCTGAGAATCTTATTGGAGTGGATTAACAAAAGCAATTAATACACCTAAAAAAAGAAACTAATTGGTACAATCTCTTTTTTATATTATTCAGTGTATATATTATTATCTATAGACTAGGCTTTTGTTATTAAATGGGAGTCTATATATTTACGCAATTGCTTTTCTTTTGTTGTGGAAATTATATGAAATTTTAGATTTTGAAGAATTTCTTTTTTTAATTTCCCATCATTTCAATTTTTTCTCCCTCGGTTGTCAGCATCCTCTTTAGCAAATCGGCCGTCATACAGGAGTGCACAGGCAGGATTTTAAGGACATCCCCGATTGTACATTGCTCCATAAATTCATCTGTGCAACTAACTACTCCATGTTCCTGCGATATCTTTTGAAGAAATACTTTCTCCACAGGTTCTGACCAACCGTTATCTGAATCTTTAACGACCAATCCATAGCATTTTCCAAATTTAGTGTGGTTATATACATCTTTCGAAAAATGTACCCCACCGCCATAGATAATAATTTCATTCCTTTCGGGATGCAGGGCTACCACAGGGCAGGCTACCGCCACTGCTATCTGTTCAATACTACAAGACCCAATCTGTTCTTGCACCAGGTCGTAAAATATAAAATTGCCCGGACGAATCTCGGTAGCACAGCCGAAACTGTCCATCGTACTGCAGGTAGGGGTGTCGCCCATCGAAATGCTTATGTCGGGATATTCGTCTCTGTAATGATCGAAGACCTGCTGCATTTTTGAACAGGCTTCCTTATGTACTTCACTTATCTGTTCAATTCCCCTTGCATCATAGCTCTGTCCGGCATGTCCCAAAAATCCGGAGAACTTAATATTCGAAGACCTGTTCATCTTTTTAATTAATTCATCTGTCCCATCAAAATCATCAGAAAGAAGACCTGTCCGCCCGTATCCGAGATCAATTTTTATCAGACCGTTTACCTGATTTTTCAGGTTATCAGACAAAAAATTCAAACATTCAAGGGATTGTATCAGCAAATTCAGTTTTATATTTTCAGACAAACTGTTAATAAGGTCAATTTCCAGAATATTGGCAGGAAAAGCCACCGTAATATCGTCCCAGCCATCCTTTGCAAAATGTTCTGCCATTCGCAATGAGGAGGTCGCAATTTTTTTGACACCCCGTTCTCTGAACCACCTGCCCACCTCATGCGATTGATGTGTCTTGAAATGTGGTCGCAATCCTATCTTGTTATTTTCGGCTTTCTGAAGCATTTTCTCCAGGTTACCAATACATCGGGATTTGTCGAGCAACAGGGTAGGGCGTGTTATTTTCATTTTTATTAATAAACGGCGTGAAGAAGTCAGGCAAAGATAGCGTGGAAGCTTGAATTTAATGATTATTTGATCAAAAAATTGTTGGATTAAAAGATTATTACCCGAAGAAGATGGTCTTTGAGATGAAAATAAATTCTACTGTATGCAGGCTGAATTGTAGAAATGTGATTATCCTCCTCCCATGAATCATTCGTTTGCTTAGTTATTTATTCCGGAGAATCAAATGACCATAAATTTGATTTAATTTTCTATTATATGTTCTGATAAATCTTCTTCATCTTCTTCGTTATTCTTATTAATCTCTGATTCAAAATCAAGCCCTCTGAGAGAGGGACTGACTAATGCAGTTACAGAAACGGTAATTAATGTCATTACTCCACCAAAAACAACTGCCGTGACAGTACCCATTAATTTTGCTGTAACCCCACTCTCAAAGGCACCGAGTTCGTTCGACGAACCTACGAACATATTGGTTACCGAGGCTACTCTGCCCCGCATATTGTCCGGAGTGTATAGCTGAAGTATCGTTGAACGAATCACCATCGATATGCCATCTGATACCCCACTAATAAATAAGGCAAAAACTGATAACCAGAAAATAGTAGACAGTCCGAATACTATAATTGATAGCCCGAACACAAAAATTGAAGCAAATAGCTTGAATCCGGCTTTCTTGTTTACAGGGAAATAGGCTACGGCAAACATTGTAATAAAAGAACCTACAGCAGGGGCCGCCCGCATAATGCCAAATCCTTCCGGCCCTACTTTTAGAATATCCATCGCAAAGATAGGCAGCAAGGCTACAGCACCACCAAAAAGGACTGCTATCATATCCAATGTCAGAGCGCCCAGAATTATCTTTGTACCGAATACAAATTTGATTCCTTCCTTCAGGCTATCTGTAATCTTTTCTCCGACTTTTGGATTCAGTATGGCTTTCTTCTTAATAAAAGTTGTCAATATCATTGCTGTCAGAATGAAAACCAAAACTATACTCAAAGAATGATGTACACCAAAGTAATTGATGGTGAATCCACCACAAGCAGGACCAACTACTGCACTCAATTGCCAGACGGAACTGCTCCAGGCTGAGGCATTAGGATATAGTTTTCGGGG
>CAJQOX010000043.1 GCA_905480075.1 uncultured Aureispira sp.
CCCGCATTCTATATGCCGACAGCGATGGCCGGATAAAAATTGCAGAGGCCTTTAATGAGGCGGTGAAAGAAGGGCTTATCTCGGCTCCTGTTGTCCTTGGAAGAGACCACCACGATGTCTCGGGTACGGATTCTCCCTACCGCGAAACATCCAATATTTATGACGGGTCTAAATTTACTGCCGATATGGCTGTTCAGAATTTTGTAGGGGATGCCTTCAGAGGCGCTACCTGGATTTCTCTCCACAATGTAGGGGGCGTTGGCTGGGGCGAGGTTATTAATGGTGGCTTCGGAATGTTACTCGATGGCTCCGAAGATGCTGACCGACGCCTCAAATCTATGCTGTTCTGGGATGTGAATAATGGTATCGCACGAAGAAACTGGGCCAGAAACGAAGGGGCTGTTATTGCCATTAAAAGGGCTATGAAGGCTAATCCTGATTTGGTGGTTACGGTGCCTGACTCTGTTGATGAGGCTGCCCTTGATGATTTATTTTAAAATGCTGTTGTAAAGAGGTATGTTTTCAGTGTTGCTTCAGCTATAATTTTAATACTTTTTTTAAGGAAAGTATTCGCCGGCGGATACGTTTTGATTCTTTTTTGAACCAATCCAGTTTGGCCTCACTCGCTTTAACCTGATTGATAATCAGGTCATGTTGCCTTTTTGAACTGTTGTACTGTGAGTTCGCCCTTGCCACTTTTTCAAATGCTGTAAGGGCTTCTTTGCCACGGGGTTCCTTTTTTATCTCTTCTTTTAATTTACTTGCATCTCCTGTCATAAAGGCAATCTCTTTCTTCTGTTCCTCAGTAAGCTGTTCTCCGGTTTTTGTGACAGCAAAACTGTTGTCAATGTTCTCGTTGATCTTTTTAAGACTCTTGAATTTCATCTTGAAACTGCTGAAATTCAACTCTATTGCCGCATTGCCTTCTTCTGCCTGCTGACTCAGTACGTCCAGGTATTTTTGACTTGCAGCTTCCAAGGCCTTTTCCCGCTGTATGTCTGCCGTTACTTTTTTTATAGAATCCTGAATTGGCCCCTGCTTACTTAATAAGATATAATATTCTATCTCATACCAGAAAATTTTTGAGGTCTTGCAACAGCCTTTAAAATCTAATTTTAATTCACCCTTTATATCTTTAGCATCGCTTGCAAAGGTGTTTATTGTTATTATAGAGTCTTTGCCTGCACTGTCTAATTCTGTCAGCATAGCCTTGCCAAAGGTTATATGTCCTGCTTGCTTGCTGTCAAATAGTTTCTCCGGTAATTCTCCGGTGACCATCCGGTTTCCCTTTTCAGGGTTTTTTGCCTTTGCACTTATGTTAATTGTTTTCCCATTAAGACTTAATGTTAGTTGAATTGACTCACTCACTTCGTAATTGTCGGGTTTAGAAAATGCAAAAACTGTTTTATATCCATCGTCTACCTTTATATTGGAACTGGAATCCTTTACATAAAAAATGGTGCTTTTTTGTGCCGCCAACTGACCGCACCCTATTATTGTTGTCAGTATGAAAATGTAAATTTTGCGCATTTCTTTTTTTATTATTATTTCGGCAATAAGACGCCTGATACTCTTTGATGTTTGTCTTTGTTCAAAAGTTAATCCATTATAATCAAATATTTTGTTAATTCCTTCTTAAAAGATGAATTATAGTCTGTTTCTATGTCTAAAACTACTCGGTTCATAGCTAAATGAGCAGTTTATGAGCGTTTTTTCCTGTAAAGAAAGATAATTATAAACAGTAAGACCAACAATGTAATTCCGCCGTAAATTAAGTAATTATTGATTTCACTTATAATCAGAATTTCTACGGGGCTGCTATTGCCCGAAAGTACAAAACCACCCCAGAAAAAGGGGGCAATAAGCTTTTCTTTGTCTCTGTTCTGCTCAAGGTATTTTATCTTTGCTTGTTGAAGGGCTATGTCTTTTGTTTGACCTGAACGTAAATTTCTGTAAAAGGCTTTCATCAATACCTGTGTCGACCAGTCTGAAACGGGCCATTTACTCATTATTATATTTGTGACCCCGGCATATGAAAATCCCCTGGCAATACTTACAACACCTTCTCCTTTAGTTAGTTGTCCCATTCCCGAATTGCAGGCGCTTAAAACGGCAAGGTCAGCGTTTAATTGCATGTTGTATAATTCAAAGGCATGTAATATTCCGTCTTCCCCATCTTGATTACATAATATTAAATTAGAATATAATGGGTCTGAATCACTGAGTATGCCGTGAGTGGCAATATGTAGTACGCTGTATTCTTTTGCAGTTTCCTTGAAAATCTTTTCTGTGGCCTCTTCATTTATATAGGCTTTACTTTTAAACATGCCGGCTATCTCTTGTGCTTCATGTTGTGCCCCGGGCAATTCAGAAAGGTTCTTTGCTATTCCTTTGGCGCTTATTATTTTATTCATACTTTCAAAATTCGGTGCCCAGGTGGCAATCTTTTTTGTGGCTTTGTTCTGTCGCTTTTGTTTGCTGTGCACATATATTCCTGCGGAATAATTATAACATATGGCATGGTCTTCTATCAGATAATGCAGCTTGCCGTATTTTTTTGTGAATTTTGTTTTATGGTCTGTCTCTCCTGTGGGGAGTATCCCAAAAGGGATGTAATTCAGCTCTGCATCTGATGCTATTATTAGCTTTTTGCCTTTGATGAATTTACTTATTTTTCCTATAACTGTTTTATAAAGCTGATGACCATGTAATTCAAATAAGTCAGCTTTGTTGTTCTTAAGAATATATTGCATCCTTTTGATACTGATTGGCAATGATTCCTTTAGTTTGGTGAATTGACTGATTACTTGTTGCTTGCTTATCGCCAATAAATAAATGAAAGTATCTGTGGCAACATATTCAAGAAAAACTTCATCTTCCGACAGCTCTTCCTGTAAGTCTTTTAGTTTTATACTGCTGTAATTGTATTTCAATTCATAATATTGAGGATATTTACTCTCAAATTTATGCAACAACTGATTGTGCTTCTCTGTTATCTTCCCGATTTGAGCTTCTATCTTTCTAACCCTTGAAGCATTTTTTCCGCCAAAATTCTGCATTTCGTAAAATATCTCACCTTTCAGATAGGCTATCTGTGATTTTAATCCGTTCTCCAGTATGATTTCTTCTTTTGGTATGCCCGATACTTCTTTTGACTTCAAATCGTGTATTGTCTCAAATAAAACAGCACTCTTGGATAACTCGGCATAATGAAAGGCCTCACTTAAATAGATTTCCTTCTTTGTTAACTCAAAGAGCCTGTTGCAGATGATGATTGCATGCTGACTGAACCGGTGGGTAACATTTGCCAGCCTGTATTGTGAACCTTCATTGCGGTAGGTGTTTCGTAACTGATGCAATAATTCTGTCGATATGGAATAATGCGCCAAAATCTTTTTTAAGGTTTCTTCTGTCGCAAACTCTCCGAGTTGCCTGTATTGTATAATAGCCTTTGTTGTTATAGAATTAAGCAATTCAAAAGGGAAGTCTACTTTGTTAATGTTAGACATCAATGTCCTGTCTATTACGATGTCTTCTTTCGTGTTCGCATTTTGTGCCTGTTCAATATAGGCAAGTGCTTCTGTATACAACTCTGCTGCAAGGTATATCTCACTTAACTTCCCGGTAGTCTCTGACATCTTAGGATGTTTCCCACCGAATTCTTTCTCCATCCTATCCAATGCTGCCTTGTAATGCTCCTTTGATTGGTTGTAGTCTCCCGCTTCAAAATACAAGGAACCGATTGCAAGCTGAAGGTCTATGTGCTGATTTGACGAGCCCCTGTGTTTCTTCAGCAGGGCTTCTGCGTTCTCGTAAATTATCAATGCCATGTTGTAATCATCCGATTTTCCAGGATTGTTTGCATGGGTAAGTAATGTCCCTTTTTCTTGTTCAGTTGTTTTCTTCCAGTCTGATTGCTCACTTTTTACGCTCTTAATGTACCAGGCTTCCGTTTCTGTAGCTGAATTTATCTTTCTTAGCAGGTAGCCCTGATTTAAATAGGATTTAAAGACCAGCTCTTTTTCTGTTTTTTCGGGAAAACCATTCTTCCACTTCGAAAGGGCTTCACTGTTGTATATTATGGCCTGATCGTATTTTCTTTGATCTGTAAACACAGAACCCAGCATAGTTTCTGTAGCGGCACGTAAGTCGGTCTTAAGGTGACTTCTTTTTATAGTTTTTAAAGCCTTTCTCAAATAAGGCAAAGATCGTTCATATTGCTGCTGATCAAAAAAAGTTTTTCCGATTTTGTGATTTATAATTATTTCCCTCAGATTTTTATCCCGGATGTCCTTTGTCTCGTTCTGAACAAGTGACAGGTATTTTTCTTCCGCAGACTCCATGCTCAGCAACATATCGTCAATATCCCAGAAATTGTAGTCCTCTTCCTCTTCTCTGATTTTGTTAGCCTGAATTGTGTCTGATTGTAAATTTATATCCTTTTCTACTTCCTTTCTTCCTTCTTTTACCTGATTGTATGAAGTTACCAGATTCAAAAGGTCTTTCTTCTTTATCTTTCCGCTTTGTATTAATTGTACTATCTCCTCCTCATCTTCAAAATATTGCTTCATCTGATTTCGGAATCTTATAAATTGTACTTCCGTTAATTTGTCATCACGCTCAAGAAAGGTCTGTATATATCCGAACTCCCCGTAACTATTATAAAATTCATATAGTTTTACTCTCCCTCCTTCACCTGTTTTGCATTCCATGAATACAGTGTAGCTCTTTTTTTTGCTGATTCTGTATTTCTTTGTTTCGTAGACCTTATTGCCCCGTTTCCACCCCTTAATCCCTCCGGGATAAAGTATTTTGGTAATTGAGTTTTTTGTTTTGAAGCTTATCTGCCCGGAATAAGATGCAGGGTTGCTTCCTTTTATCTCTCCGTATATCTTCATCCCGTTGTTCTGTATGATGTAGTCCTTCTGCGATTTAGCAGTGCAGCAGATAATTAACAGAATTAATATTAAAATACATCTCATCCCTCTCTTAGGTTTGTTTTCGCTCTATATTGTCAGATCTATTATTTAAATATCACCTTGGTTGCTCCAAATCCATACCTGTCAAAATATTCATTTATTGTCTTGCTTACTTCTGAATGATATTTTAAATATTCATTAACGCCGTCTTGCAGTTTCCCCTTACCCAAGCCGTGTATGATGTATACTTCTGATACGCCAATCTCCACTGCTTTGTTTATGTATTCTTCTAGTTTCCTTATTTGTTTTTGATAAATCTCACCTGAAGTGTATTTGGAAGTGTCAGTTATTAGTTTCTCTGCATGCAAATCAAGCTCTGTGTCAAAAGAGGCAATGTCTGTTAAGTCATGTTTTTTGTATCTGAAATGCTTAATTGATTTTTCTTTGCTCCTCTCTCTTGTGTAATCTTCTATTGTTCCTTTCTTTTGTTTGTTTGGATCTATTTCTGAAAATAAAGGATAACAATAAGTTTTTAAACCCATCAAGGGTACTGTTTTAAAGCTCCCAACAAATTTTTTGTACTTGAGCTTTATCGTTTTTTCTATTTTTAATGAGGAACATCTGAATTCTATATGTGGTGAATCATTGAATTGAGTATGATTGAATTCTCCGATCGCATAAAATGTATTGGATGTTATAACTTTATTGAATCCATGGATTAATTTCTTTTTTAGATATAACTTAAATTCAAACCCAAAGGATACCGCTGTGTCGTTTACTATATATATGGTATATTGCTGTAAGGAGGTTTCATAAAATGCTAGATGACAACCTGTCCCTGTTGGTTCAGTTTCCTTTATTTCAGGTGCTGAAAATTCAACCTGTTCAGTTATTTTAATACCTTTTTTGTTTTTCTGAACCTCTTTATTGTTCTTTCCATAAAACAACTCCTCGGTGGTCAGCCCTTTCTTTGCTTTCTGTTGTTGTTTCTGAAATTCAGATTTTTCCTGTCTGTCGAATTCGTTCTCAAAAACAATATCTTCCACAAAAGCTATACTTTCTTCGTTTCCTTCTAATAATACAGCATAGCTGCCGTCTCCATAATCATTCAATATCTCCGCTTTCATTCCGGTATATCTAAACCTTACCTTGTCTCCGCTTTTATACATTTTGTTGAATTATTTTTTAATTAAAATTAACCGGTTTGCTCATTTTACTATCAAGAATTATATAAATCTAACTTATTTTTTCCTTTTGTCAGTTTTTTTGACATTTCTGTGATTTTTTTTTCAAAAAATTCGAAAAAATAAATAAGGATTTTAACTTAGCGCTATAGTATTGATAAAAACAATTTAAGATTATAAAGATATAGTATAAAATGTTTGAAAATCAATCTTTTGTGAAGTTGTTGTTTGAAGCAGTATAAATTTACATTTTTTTTGCTTTTAACAGATGTTAATAAAAATTTATTTAGAAGCGGTCTAAATAGCGTCTTAAATTATTCAACATTTGCATAAAAGCACTTTGGATTGTATTTTTGCTTTATCCCGAACAGGAGTTGATTTTGAAAAAAAAATTATAAAATGATATATCAAAAACTTTTTAACTTTTGCACCCTCGTTTTTTGGATCGCTGTATTGCCTCAATTTGCGAACGCTACGGATTTGAATAAGGGTAAACAACTTTTTGGCGATTATTGTGCTTCTTGCCATAATGGCAACATGAAGGATAAAATGATTGGCCCTGCCCTTTATGGGGTAGAAGAACGATGGAAGGATTATCCCGGAGATCTATACAAATGGATAAGGAATTCTGTAGCCCTTGCTGCTTCAGGTAACGAAAAAGCATTGTCCATGATTAATTACGATGCTTCTGCAATGACAGCATTCGAAAATCTGGAAGATTCAGAGATTGATGATATTCTTGCATACGTAGAACAAAAAGGGAAGTTTGGGTGTATTGAACCTCCTTGTGAAGAAGCTGCTGTTGTTGTAAGTGGTCAGGCTGAAGAAGATCCTGTCAGCCCTTATTATGGTTATACCTTATTGGCCTTCTTATTGATTGCGGTTGCTTTGTTGGGTCGCTACATTAACAGCCTTAATCGTTTGTCACAACAAAATGCAGGATTGGTTGTCTCTCCGGAGAAATCTTTTTTAGCAGTTCTGTTTGGCCCTGGAGTTGTTAAGTTGTTAGTCTTTGCTCTTGTGTTGGTGGGTGGCTATTCTACCGTTAATAATGCAATTGGCCTCGGTCGTCAGCAAGGATATGAACCTTCTCAACCTGTTAAGTTTTCTCATAAAACCCACGCTGGTGAAAACGGTATTGATTGTCAATATTGTCACGACGGTGCAAGACGTTCCAAGCACTCCGTAATTCCTGCTTCTAATACCTGTATCAATTGTCACGCATCTATCCAAAAAGGTTCGGTGGATGGTACAGAGGAATTGATCAAAGTATATGCTGCTTCTGGATTCAATCCGGCTGATAATTCTTACCTTCCTGAAAGTATGTCTGATGAAGACAGAGCCACTGTGTATAAAAAATGGCTTAGGGGGTTGTATGAAGAGGAAAGAAAAGAAAATGAGTCGAAAGTTGACAAAATGATTGCTGAACAACTTGCTTCTGTTGCAGGTTCTTATAATAAGCCTATTGAATGGACAAGAGTACATAATCTTCCTGATCATGTTTATTTCAATCATGCTCAACATGTCTCTGTCGGTAAGGTTAAATGTGAAACCTGTCATGGGGAAGTCTCAGAAATGGATGTAGTTAAGCAACATTCCCCGCTTTCTATGGGATGGTGTGTCAATTGTCACAGACAAACTGAAGTGCAATTCAAAGGTGGACTCAACGAAGGGGAAGGTTCTCCTTATGCAGGGTCTAATAATAAGGCTAATGAATACTACAGTAAAGATTATGGCTATTATGAAAAATATCATCAGGAAATGAAAGACAAATCTCGTAAAGGGGTAACCGTTGAAGAAGTTGGTGGCCTTGAATGTCAGAAATGTCATTATTAATCTTTAATCCTGATTTTAAAGATACTTTTAATTTGAAATAATAATCCGATTCCAATATATCTTATAAGACTATGAATAAGAAGGAAAATAATAATAAAGTTTGGGTCAGTGTTGAAGACTTGACTAACGATGCTACTCTTATCGATAATCAGCAAAATGAGTTTAATCATTCAGATGATGTTGATAAGAATGACCCCTCACGACGTGATTTTCTTAAATATATGGGCTTTGGCCTGGGGGCTGCTACTGTAGCAAGTTGCGAAATCCCTGTAAAAAAGGCAATCCCTTATGTTATTAAGCCTCAGGAAATCGTGCCTGGTGTTGCTACTTATTTCGCTTCTGCAATCGTGCAGGGTGGAGACTGTCTCCCTGCCCTTATCAAAACACGGGAAGGGCGCCCGATCAAAATTGAAGGTAATCCTGGAGTTGGTGATAAGAAAACTTTTACTCAGGGAGGTACTTCTGCAAGGTCACAGGCTGCGGTGCTTTCTCTTTATGATACAAACAGATTGAAAGGTGCTGGTGATGTTACTAAATTGTTGGCTTCCGATAATGACC
>CAJQOX010000044.1 GCA_905480075.1 uncultured Aureispira sp.
CAACAATCCTATGAACAGAAGTTATATTACCGGGCTTGGCTATGACGGACCTACCTCCCCCACGCATGCACCCTCTCAGTACGATACTATTGACGCACCTGTACCCGGGCTACCTGTCTTCGGGCCACACAGTCATATCCCTATGTCGAATGCCTTTTACTATGCTGCACAGGAACAGGGCAATTTATACCCTTCCGGCGAACAGGACATGGATCCCTACCCTACCTTACGCAGGTATTACGACTGTCATCAGCTGGTACACATGAGTGAATTCACCATCGATTATCAGGCAATGGCCGCAGTGTGCTTTGCCCGTTTCTGTACCTATGACACAAGCCTTATTACAAGTAGCCAACCTCTTGAGAATAAAAAGATAACACTGCAGGCTTATCCGGTACCTGCAGACGACAAACTGATTCTTGAATGGGAAAAACCCCTCCTTAAAGATGGTCAGATAGTGATTTATAATATTCAGGGGCAAAAAATATTTCAGAAGATCTGCCCGGTGAGAAAGAAAAGACTTGAAATAAATATAAAAAGTCTTATTCCAGGTCTGTATTTTTGTACATTAGTATTTGAAAGCGATCAAATTTCGACCTCATTTATTAAAAAATAATTCAATATCAGTTTTTCAATGAATCATAAGTTTATTTCTAAAGGAATGATTGCCGCAGGGCTTTCCAATATTCTGGGGGTTTTAATTTTTTCAAAATTCTTCAGAAACACCTACCTTAATGAGGCAGACCCCGTGGTGATGTCAAACTTTGGATTGCTCATGATCATTGTGTGGGGGCTTGCCTATATCTCTGTTGCCCGGCACTACAAAAAAGTTCCTTTACTGATCTTTGTTTTTGCCCTTGAGAAACTTATCTATTCGGGGGTTTGGTTCTACTGGCAATTGTCCAATGACCTGAGTCTCTTGTACGAGAAGGACTTGTATGCCGGAATTTTTTACTCAGTTTACGGTATCAACGATATCTTTTTTATGATATTTTTTATCTTTGTATTCATCCATTCATCCAAAAATCAGAATAATTGAAATGAATGAACCGATTGTTTTGGATTCATTTCTTTATTATGCTTATAATGTTTGTATTTTGTCCCAAAATACACTAAAATTTAAATACAATGATGAAGGATTTCAATTCCCTGAACATAAGCCATTCTATACTAAAATCCCTGAAAGAAAAAGCGATTGTAACGCCTACTGAAATTCAGTCAAAGACGATTCCGCTGCTGCTTAAACACAATGGAGATTTTGCCGGGCGATCGGCTACCGGTACGGGCAAGACCTTTGCCTATGGCATTCCCCTTATAGAACGTACAGAGCTTACGAAAGGTAAGATACAGTCTGTGGTCCTAGTTCCTACACGAGAATTGAGCGAACAGGTGGGCAAGGAACTAAAGGAACTGGCAAAATACTCTGAAGGGATTAAAATTCAGGCAATTTACGGCGGGGTCCCTATAAAAACTCAGATTCACGACTTAAGCAATGGCGTACAGATATTGGTGGCCACACCCGGCCGTCTGATGGATTTGGTAGAACGCAAAATAGTACGGCTGACCGACCTGGACACGGTAGTTTTTGATGAGGCGGACGAAATGTTGCTGAAGGGGTTCAAAACCGATATAGACAAGATTCTTGATACTGCGAACCGCGAATACAACAGTTGGCTTTTCTCGGCCACTATGCCGGACGAAATACATATTCTGATCAAAAAATTCCTGCAGAGAAATCTGAAAAAAGTGAGAATCGGCAAAGATATTGAAACGAACAAGGATATTATTCACCGCGCGATCGTTCTCCGTGCTGAAGAAAAACAAAGTGTCCTTTTGTTCTACCTTACCCGCTTCGGAAATCAACAGGGCATCATTTTTTGCCGTACAAAATCGGGTGTTCAGAAACTGCACCGGCAATTGTCGAAAAACAAGTTCAAATGTGGTGCTGTGCACGGCGATTTGCCTCAGGGGCTGCGCAATAAGGTGATGCAGCAATTCCGGGAGGGACATATCAACCTCCTTTTGGCTACCGATGTGGCCTCGAGAGGAATAGATATCACCGCTGTAAGGTTTGTCATTCAGTATCATCATGCCGACAGCGCTGTTTCCTACACACACCGCAGCGGAAGAACTTCAAGAATTGGAGAGACCGGTATCTCACTGACTTTTTTGTTTGATGAAGAGCAGGAAAAAATGGAAGAGATTATTCAGCAACTAAAGCTTAATGTTGAATTCGTTGATGTGCCGGGTTTTGAGGAACAGCTGATCAACAAGGCTATTTTGCAAGCAAGAAAAATAGCCCGTGAAAAGCCCTTGGGAGATTTAGTAGATGAGGAAAGCAAGGCAGCCTACAAAAAGGAATTGTCGCACCTTTCGAAGGAAGAGTTACTGGAGAAGATGTTGGCAGCTTTTCTGCGCGAGTAGGATGCTTGATGTTTTCGGAATAATGAATGATGATTTTTTTATGAATTGCCAATTGGGTTGTTTTTTTGTTGATGTGGTTTATTGGTATGCACTATACCCTTGCGGACATGGGACTTTAATATCGCCACTGCAGGACTTTTTGGGTGGTTCTTTTTTTGAGGTGGATGTTTTTACAATTGGCGGGGGGGCGAATGCAATTTGCTCTTACTACCTACTTTTTGGATTTTTATTGGATTAGTTAGTTTGTGTTAGATTGAATAAATTTATCCTTATCCTTAACAGTCATTTTTATTTTTTTTTATTATCTTAAGGCCCTTGATATTGACTTAGGCAGCACTCCTATTTACCTACAAAAACAGAAAATATGCAGCAGAATATTTTTACACTACTAATAATCCTTAGTTTTTATTATGGTTCCACCGCTCAAAACCACAGCAGTTGTGACAGCAGTCGTTATATTTCAGAAGTTTTTTCGGATGTCGATACCACATTGGCCGTTCTGTTTGGCAACAATATTACTATAGGTGGCAATAATAAAGACCTCTACATGGACATCTATGAACCCTCAGGGGATGCACTTGCTCAACGACCGGTTATTATGCTGGCCTTTGGTGGCAGTTTTATTGGTGGCAGCCGGGGTGACCTGCAGAGTCTTTGTGTTTTTTATGCAAAAAGAGGCTTTGTTGCCGTAAGTATTGACTACAGATTATTTGATATGTTTGCCTTACCTAATGCTACCAATATGACCGATGTCGTTATCAAGGCAGTCTCTGATATGAAAGCGGCAGTAAGGTTCCTTAATGAGGATGCTGCAACGGTGAATAACTATAGAATTGACCCCAATCTTATCTTTGTGGGTGGAATTTCTGCCGGTGCGATAGTCGCGAATCATACTGCTTATGTAGATTCCACCGACATTTTGGACCCAGTTGTTTCTGCTTCCATTATAGCCAACGGAGGATGGACCGGAAATAGCAGTAGTAATACCCAATACTCCTCCACTGTACATGGTGTTGTCAATTTTTCGGGAGCGCTTTCAACAGCCTCTTTAATCAGTGCCAATGAACCACCTCTTTTCTCTGCACATGACGATACTGACGGGACTGTACCCTATGCAGAAGGAATGGCAAAGGTCTTTGGTTTTCCGATTATTTATATGGAAGGCTCCGGTACGATGCACCCAAGAACAGATTCTTTGGGTATAGTCAATGAATTGATCACAATCCCTTCAAGTACAGGTCACGTAAGCTATTTCAGCGGCGGGTCTTCCTGGCAGGACAGTGTGCAGGATGCTTCCTGCATTTTTTTGCGTGACAATATTATTTGTCCGGCTACCATAGGAATCCATCAGATTTCCCAACGGCATTTATCTGCTAAATTTTATCCCAACCCTTCATCAAACGATATGTCCATCCAAATCAGTGACCTTCCCTCAGATTATGATATGGTCATTTACGATAATACGGGGCGTCGGGTATTCCAAGAATTCAGTATCAATGAAAATCTATTCGTTCTAAAAAAACAAAACTTTGCTGCAGGCATGTACTTTGTTCACATTCAATTTCATGACGCTTACATTGCTCCCTTGAAATCTAAAATAATTTTCAGATAATAAAGTGTATCAATACTTTGAAGACATCACTTTGAAGTCTTAATTATCTTCATTAAGATTACTTATTGATGATAGATTTCAGTATGTGAATTTATATTTTCAGGTTACTTACATTATTTTTAATTTGTAAACTAATCAAAATAAGCCTCGGAATGTCTTTTAAAACAATAGCAGTAGTTTTGATTACCGTGTTGATCATAACCCTGAGCTATTTTGTAAGCAGCTTTCAGCTGCATGAGTTGAGAGATGTACCTGCTGTAGAATCTCAAACCTGGTGTTTGCTTCAGCCCTGCTATGCCTGTTGTAATACAAAGATCAGTCAGCCTTCCTCCTCTGTATTTGTTTTGATTCTTACCCTGCTGACCCTCCTGGTATCCTTTCATTTTTTCCGTAGCAGTCAAGGCGAAAATTCCCGTTATTGGTGGGGCGTATCCCTCTTGATGACCGGAATTGG
>CAJQOX010000045.1 GCA_905480075.1 uncultured Aureispira sp.
GAAGAAATAAAAGAAAGAAAGCTCTTAATATTTGAGTGTATCAGTGGCAGTAAAGCCTACGGGCTGTCACTCCCTGAATCGGATACAGACATCAAAGGTGTATTTGTATTACCCAAAGAAGAATATTACGGAATGGAATACACAGCACAGGTCAGCGACAAAAAAAATGACGTAGTCTACTATGAATTGAAGCGATTTGTAGAATTATTATACAAAAACAATCCGAATATACTTGAGATGTTAAATACTCCTGAGGAAAGCATACTGTATAAGCACCCTTTATTTGACATATTCAAACCGGAGATATTTTTATCAAAACTATGCAAAAACACCTTTGCCGGATATGCGATGTCACAAATCAAAAAAGCCAGGGGGTTGAACAAGAAGATAATGAATCCGATGTCAAAGGAACGGAAAGGAGTAATGGACTTTTGCTATATACTGTATCACCAAGGCTCAGTTGAGTTAAAAAAATGGTTAAAAAAGAACAAATACCAACAGGAACAATGTGGATTGGTAAAGATACCACACATGAAAGATCTGTATGGATTATATTATGATGAGCATACTGATTGTGGATATCAGGGCATTGTCCGGGAACGGACAAATGACACAGTAATTCTTAGCAGTATTCCTAAAGAAGTAAAACAAAAGACTATTCTTTATTTTAATAAAGACGGGTACAAAAAGTATTGCAAGGATTACCGCGAGTATTGGGCCTGGGTAGAAAACCGAAATGAGCACCGGTATGAAAATACAATATCATCGGGAAAGAACTACGACTCGAAAAACATCATGCATACATTCAGATTACTTAACATGGCGCTGGAGATACTATCAGAAGGCGAAATACGTGTAAAACGTCCTGACAGGTTGGCTTTATTAAAAGTAAGAAGCGGAGCGTACTGTTATGAAGAACTATTGAAGATGGCAGAGAATAAATTAACAGAGATCAATAAAGCATGCAATCATAGCAAATTACAGGACAAGCCAGACAAAAAAAAGGCTGATGAAATATTATATTTCATAAGACATGAAATATACAAATAAAAAAGGTCAGAACTTTCGTTCTGACCTTTTTGTAAGCCTTGAGTTTACTACACTACTATCGTTGCAGCATGATAAACCCTGAATATTCGTCACCATTTCTACCGGGTTCTGTTCCGGGAGTATTGGTCTCATCATTTAATTTAAGGAAGTAAAAATAAGTTCCATCCGGCAAATCACTACCGTTAAAAGTGCCATCCCAGCCTGTTGGAGGACCATCATAAACCAGTGTACCCCATCTTGAGAACACCTGCATCTGAGCATTCGGATAAACATTTTTACAGGTTACGATCATAATATCGTTGATACCATCCCCATTAGGAGAAATACCATTAGGTACATAACATTCAAAATCGGTAATCACTTCGAAAGCAACAAAAGCTGTATCACAGCTATTAGGGCAGAAGCCATCACAAATAGCATACACCAGTGTATCAAGTCCAAAGAACCCTGACCTTGGTCTGTAGGAAATAGTTCCATCGTCATTAACCTGAATGGTACCACCATCAGTACTATCAATAACAACTACATCATAACCATTGGTAAAATTATATACATCATTGACAAGAACTATATCAGCCCCTATAAGAGAATCCCTGAATGCCATAGAGAAAGAGTCGGGATTAGCGGTAGGAAACAACTCATAAACAACCGAATCCGTACCTGCTGTGTTAGAAACACAACCATCCCATACAACAAACAATTGATAAACTCCTTCAGGAGCAGAAGAATCAAAAAGAACCAATTGATTGATGGAAGTAACAGAATCCAATCCAATAGAACTGTTTATCCAATTATAAGTAACAGTAATGGTAGAATCATAATCAGCAGTATCCTGAAGAATAAGCGGATCACCGAAACAAAGCGGAATATTATAAGATAAATCCGGTTGAGAAGGTGTTGGTCTAACCGTTACATTAACCAAGCCTGTATTTGAACAATTATTTGCATCCGTAACAGTCAGATTATAAGTACCTGCAATGGACTGAGAAGCATTCGCAACAAAAGGATCAGAATCTGTAGACAAAAAGCTTACCGGACCATCCCAATTATAAGTATTTCCGGGCGCGTTGTTAAACAGATTCAGTGTATCCCCTTCACAGGGAACATTTGAAGTAGGCAATGGAGCAGGCGGCAAATCGAGTATATCGATAGTAAAGCCTGTAACAGAGCTATCGCTACAAGTAGCAGGACCTTGAGAAACAGTAATAGCCATAGAATAAGTACCACTGTCGGCAGCAGTCATATCAGGAATTATAAGCGAATCGATATTATTAGATGGAGATAAAGGCACCCCGTTAAAATACCAATTATAAGTTATAGTAGTACCAATATAAGTAGCAGTATTATTAAGATTAATTACCGTAGAATCACCATCACAAGGTTGCAGACCAGACAGAACGGGAGGTTGCACCTCATTCACATCCAGGAATACAGAATCAAGCGCGGGGCAACCCACACCAGTAGTTCTGGTGATAGAGAAAATATAGAAACCTTCATCGGCAATAGATACATTATTAACAACAGAATCGGTTGTAGTTGTTCCAAATGTAATCTGACCAACAGGACCAGACCATTGGAAATCATAATCCCAGCCATTAGAAGGAACCGTTGCTGCTAAGGGCAGGTCATCTCCTTCACAAAGGACTGTATCCTGCGTTGGCAGTGTAATAGTTGGTCTGTCTAGCAATACCCTTGCCGTATCATAGCAGAAAGATTCATTACCAGAAGCATCTCTTGCTGTGAGCACAAAGGGGACATCACCAATATCTGTACAGGTAATAGTATCCGGAGAGACAAACAGCGTATCAAGACTACAGTTATCAGTAGCGTTACCGACATTTAAAGGACCTGGAAAAGGACCCGTTACAAGACCAACGATACCTATACTTGTTAAATCGACTGTCACCTGATTACAGTTTATTGCCGGTGGCGTAGTATCTCTGACAGTAACGGTGGCTGAACAAGAGTCAAGGTTGCCATAAAGATCCGTCACAATAACCGTTACAATATGCTCACCTGTATCTGCACAGGAAAAACTCATAGAAGAGGCACCTCCACTAAATACAGGGTTCTGCAGAAAGCAATTATCAGAACTGCCATTATCCACTTCAGAGGCATTTAAAGTAGCAGAAGAACCGACAATGTACACATTAAGGTTCTGACATATTGCTGTTGGAGGTGTATTATCAAAAACATCAATAAAGCTTATACAGGTACTGGAATTTCCGTTATTATCAGAAACAGTCAGGATAGCAGGCGGGAAAGATCCGATATTAGTACAATTAAAGGTGTCGGTCGGGTTATTATTAATTTCATAAACCAATGGCGAACATGCATCAAAGCTACCGTCATCAAGAGTAATTGCCTGTACTACAACCTGTCCCTGAGCATCTAAATTTACTGAAATTGTATCGTGACATACAATAACAGGATTAATATTATCAACTAAATTCACCAATGTATGGCAAGTGTCAGAATTCCCTGATGGATCGGTCAATGTCAAAACAGTAGTAATAGGCTGTGGCAACAAAGCATCAGCACAAGTGAAGGTAATGCTATTCTGACCATTAATAAGTGTATCAACAATTGAACAATTATCAGTTGGGAAGAAACTGATATCAGCACCGGTAACTACTTGCACACCGGAAGAGTCCAAAGCAATAGTCATGTTTGATTGACAAGCATTAGAAACATCTGGTGGAGTATTATCAACAATAGAAACCAAAGCATTACATGTTGCAGAGTTAAAACTTGGATCTTCCACTCTCACTTCTACTAAATGCGTAACATTAATATGAGAACAATCGAAAGTTGAATCAACTAATCCATCAATATAATAATTAACAATAGAACAAGAATCTGAAGCAAAAACAATTAAATCCTGTGGATTAACCGTTACTGTACCACTGGCATTCAAATTATAAACTACTGGAGCCCCTATACATTGCACCTGAGGAGAAGTTACATCTTCGACGGTTACAGTATCAGTACAGAAGCTAGCGTTTCCATTATTATCAGTAACAGTAAGAACAACAAGATTAACAGTATTGACATTAGTACAATTAAAAGTTTCAACACTATTACCATTAATAAGGTAACTGGCAATACCACAGTTATCGAAACTACCGTTATCTATAGCTGTAGGTGCCACAGTTGCAATTCCATTCAATCCGAGCGTGACCGTAAAGGATGAACAATTGGCAACGGGAGAAATTGAATCAAGCACTTCAACTGTTACATCACAGGTATTTGAATTTCCGTTAGCATCCGTTACAGTAAGCGTAGCCGTTGGGAAAGTTCCGATCTGATTGCAATTATAAAGAACAGAATCAATACCATTAATTAAATAGGAGTTTATTCCACAGTTGTCACTACTAAGGCTATCAATAGCCGCTGCCGTCACATAAGCAAAACCTGAAGCATTCAGATAAGCAGGAACTGAACTAAGATTGCAAACTGGAACAGGAGGAAGATTATCAGCAACAACAACAATAGAGTTACATACAAAAGTATTTCCTGAAGAATCCAATACAGAAACAACAATTACATTATTTCCAATTTCAGCACAAGTAAAGTTAATCGTATCAAAACCATTACTCAAAATAGATTCAATACCACAATTGTCAGAAGAAGAAGTAACCAAAGAACTGGCAAGGATGGAGACCTGACCAATCGAATCAAGTGCCAAATTAGTAGTAGTAGCCTGACAAGAAGCCGTGGGAGGTGTATTATCCAATACATTTACTATAGCATTACAAGTATCCGTATTACCACTTAAATCTGTTACCGTAAGTACAGCAGTATTATTATTAAGCATAGAGCAATCAAAAGTATCAATAGCCTGTCCGTTAATAAGAAAAGAAGCTATTGCACAATTATCACTACTAGGAGTAGAAGGTAAAGTAGCATTAAGGTTAAAAGCCGAAACAGTCGCCATTCCTGCAGCATCTAAAACAACATTAATTGGTCCTCCGCATCTAGCAACTGGATTTTCATTATCGACAACCTCAACCACAGAGACACAAGTAGAAGTATTACCAAAAACATCTGCAACAGTCATAGTTACCGTATCGGGGATACCGACATTGGCACAACTATATATAAGACTATCCAACCCGTCAATTTTAAACCCACTGGAGTCGATGCCACAATCATCGCTACTTGAAAAATCAATTTCAATAGCTTGCACCGTTACAAAACCTGTAGGAGAAACGGCAACAGTATAATTAAAGGGCTGGCAATTAGCAATTGGAGATGTACAATCCTCTATTGTAACAGTAGCCGTACATGAACTAATATTTCCGTGAATATCCTGTCTTTGCAAGGTTGCAATTTGAGGACCGATATCTGCGCAGGTATAAATTACATTATTTGACCCGTTAATTGACATAACAGGAGATAAGCCACATGCATCAATAGTACCGCCGTCAATATCAGTAGCCGAAACAGAGACAAAGCCACCACTCAGACAAACAGTAGTATCATTACATAATATTGTAGGAGGAATTGTATCCTGAACTTCAATATTTGCTGTACAAGTACTGAAATTTCCACTTGAATCAACAACAGTAAGAACAACATTATTAAAAGGGCTGACATTAGCACAAGTTAATGTATCAGGAGTGGTAAAGACAGAATCGACACCACAAGCCTCCACAATAGAAACAGTAATCCAGGAAGGATCTATAGCCAACTGACCTGAGGGATCAAGAAACTGAGTTGTTGATCCGCAGGTAACAACAGGGGCTGTCACATCCTGAATAGTTACAACAGATATGCATATAGCAGAATTAGAACTACCATCCGTTGCGACAAGCGTAATATTATTCGCTCCGAGATCAGTACAACTCAATGCAACAGACGCACCTCCATTCAGAGTAAGGGTAGGAGTACCACAGGCATCAGACATTGAAAACAATCCGGGAGTAGAAGCATCAACAAGGACATTTCCTGAAGCATCCAGGTCAACTGTAATATTGTTACAAGTTAAAGTTGGAGATACCGTATCAAGGACAGTCAGGGTTGTGTTACATGAATCAATATTTCCATTGACATCCGTAGCAATCAAAGTAATCGGACTTATGCCAAGATCGGCACAACTTACCGGATTAGGAGCACCTGCAAACACGAGATTTGCAATACCACAGGCATCGAAAGTACCATTATCAAAGGAATCGGCTGTAATAGTAGCCAATCCGCCGGAACTAAGGTGAATATTGACTGTAGACGGTTTACAAGCCATTGTAGGCCTTATAGTATCATTCACCGTTACCTGAGCAACGCAATTATGAGTATTTGCACTCACATCTGTAACAGTGAAGGTAACATTATTAGGGTTTGTAGCAATATCAATACATCTGAAAGTATCCTGAGAAATCGAAGAACTTACAATTCCACAATTATCAGTAGACCCTGCATCGACATCAGCAACAGTAAGAACAGCAATACCATTGACATCCAATTGTAATTCTACCGGTGCAGCGACACAATTAGCAACAGGGTCAACCCCATCGACGACTGTAACAGTAGACGGGCAGGTATTATTATTACTACTTGGATCCTGAATAAAGACAGTAACAAGATTAGACCCAAGGTCTGCACAAGTAAAGGTTACTGTATCCACACCATTGGCAAGAATTGTTGAAAGGCTGCAATTATCAAAACTTCCTGGTAAAGCCAGGTCGGTTGCGGCCACCTGAACAGTCCCCGAAGCATCGAGAGAAACCGTCGGGCTGGAACAGAAAGCGACAGGATCAGTATTATCAGCAACATTGATAGTGGCAGCACAAGTACCAACTTCACCACTGGAATCAGTTACAGTTAAAGTTACGAGGTTAGGACCAATATCCGAGCAATTAAAAGTTGACTGGCTCAGAGTAAGAGATTGTATTGCACAATTATCTGTACTACCATTATCGATAGCAGCAGCCGTTGTAGAAACTGTAGAACCAACTAAAAACAAATTAAGAGGAGCAATGATACAATTTGCAACAGGGTCGACGGTATCCTGAACCGTAACCTGAACAGTACAGGAATCAACATTATTACTCTGATCTGTAACAACCATCGTGATAATGTGAGGGTTCCCCGGAATATTTCCACAATTGAAAGATGTCTGAGATAAAACCATAGAAGTAATGGAACAGTTATCCGAACTTCCCAGATCAACTTCAGCAGAAGTCAGAGTCCCTGAACTAAAAGCATCAAGAATAACAGTTACAGAAGCATTACAAGATGCATTAGGAGCAGTTACATCCTCCACTACTACTGTTGCAATACACGAATCAACATTTCCACTTGGGTCAGTACCAATCAATGTAACATTATTTGAACCAATATTCGCACAAGTCATTGAAACAGAAAGCGCACCGTTTACAGTAAGGGAGGGCGAGCTACAATTATCATTACTACCGTCATTAATATTAGTTGGCAGAACAGTAGCATTCCCAAGTGCATCGAGCTGAACAGTATCCGGTTTACAAACCATTACCGGCGAAGTGGTATCCCTTACAATAACAGAAGTAATACAACTCTGACAATTGGAAGAACCATCACAAACCGTAAGAGTTACAGAGTTCGGATTTGACAAAAGGTTAGCTGAAGTAAAAGTAGCATTAGGTAAGCCCCCGACTGTAAAAGTCAGCGAAGAACCACAATTATCTGAGCTTCCGTTATTGAAGGTAGAAGCCGGCACAGAAGCAAAACAAGTATTATCGAGAAAAACATTTAAGGTTGCTGCAGCGATACAATTAGCGACAGGTGTAAAAGTATCCAAAACAGTAACATTTGAAGGACACAAATCGGTATTACCACCACCATCCGTTACAGAAAGAGTAGCTGTATTAATTCCTACATTATTACAATCGTAATTAAAGGAAGGCAAACCATTAATAGCAAGAGTAAGTCCCGAACAATTATCAAAACTTCCGTTATCAATTTCGGATGCAAAGACAGTAACAACACCTGCAGCATCTAAATACACCGTAGTATCATGGCATAAAGCAGTAGGCGAAATCGGGTCATTTACAACAATATTAGCAACACATGTTCCCAAAATACCGGAAGAATCAAGTACAGATAATGTAACAGCAGTGTTACCGACATCCACACAGGAGTAGAAGAAAGTATCCACACCATTAACCAACATGGTTTCAATACCACATACATCAGAACTTCCATTATCTACATCAGCAGGAACAACAAAACCATTTCCTGCAGCATCAAGTTGTACAGTATAAGGGACTGGAGAACAGCTTGCATTCGGCGCGACAGTATCCAATACCGTCACGGTAGTCTGACATGAAGCAGTATTAGTTGAACCATCAGTAACAACGACATTTACAATTCTCGGACCTACGGAATCGCAATCAAATACAATATTAGATAAACCTCCTTGAAAAGTATTGGTAATAGAGGTACAATTATCTGAGGTAGCAGGAAATGCCAAAACATCAGCAGGAATAATAGCTACAGTACCCGCTGCATCGAGATAAACATTGGTAACCTGGCAGGAAGCTGTAGGAGGAATATTATCTATTACCGTAACCGAGGCAGAACAAGAAGCGCTTTGACCTGAAGAATCCCTTACGGTAAGAATTGCATTAATCGTCCCGATATCAGTACAAGAATAAGTTTGAGTACTAAAACCATTGATAGTATATTCAACAATACCACAATTATCGTTCGATCCATTATCTAAATCAAGAGGAGAAACAGTAACATTGCCAGTAGCATCAAGAAATGCATTAAAAGTTGCATTACATACTGCAGTAGGCGTGACAGTATCCACTACATTTACGGTAGTAAGACAAGACCCTGTAGCCCCGGAAGCATCTTCGACAATTAGTGTAACGGGTTGCGGAGTAAAAATTGCCGTACAATTAAAAGCAACTGAATTAATACCCAAAACATTGACAGAACTATCCACGACAGCACAATTATCGGTACTACCGGCACTCAAATCTGTAGCAAAGACAGTAACAGAACCTGCAGCATTTAGATATGCAGTAGGGCTTGAACAATTGGCAACCGGACTAATTGTATCGAGTACAGTAACTGTAGCGGGACAAGTTGAAGAATTACCAAAACTATCAAGTACAGTTAAGGTTACGGCATTTGAACCGAGTTCAGCACAACAGAATTGAGCATTCTGAGAACCACCGATCTCAAAACTAAGGAAATTCCCTGTACAGACATCAATACTATTATTATTAAGGCTATCTGCCACCAAGGTAGCACAGCCGGAGGCATCGAGATGGACAGTAAAATTTCTACAAATAGCCGTAGGAGGCGAGTTATCCAGGACCGTCACTGTTGCCGGGCAGGAAGCTGTATTATCACTGACATCAAAAACATTGAGTGTAACAGCCTGAGGGGCATTAAGATGCGAACAATCATAAGCAATACTAGCCAAGCCATCAATATCTAAACTATCAATTGAACAAGAATCAACAGAGCCGTTATCAACATCTGTTGCAAGCAGGGTAGCATTCCCTGAAGCATCGAGAATAACATTCACATTCTGACAAACCGCCGTCGGAGCTACTGTATCCAGGATAATAACAACTGCATCATCACAAGACCCCAGATTACCCGAGGCATCAGAGACGATTAGTGTAACAGTATCGGAGCCTAAGTCCGCACAAGAATATACGGGATTTGCACTGAGATGCACATCAATCCAAAAACCAAGAATTGGAGGACAGGTATCCCTGCTGCCGTTATCTAAATTAGAGGCAGGCATAACAACAGGACCGTTACCTACATAAGCAGTATCCTGACCGCATATAGCCTCCGGAGGCATAGTATCCCTTATATCAACCCTAACTAAGCATTCTGTTATATTCCCAAAGCCATCAGTTCCTCTTAAAAAAAACTGTTGCGATCCCACAACACAATTAAAATCGATATGATCTGAATAAGTAGGGCTGGCAAAAGATCGAACTTCTTTTGTAATAGGGCCACAATTATCTGTCATAGGAAACTCAGAAGCGAATACAGTATCCACACCAAATGAATCGAGATAAATGATATTCCATACAGATGGAAAAAGGCTGCAATCAGGAATGACAGGTGGTGCATTATCGATAACATTTACACTACTTACGCAGGTTTCAGTGCTATCCAGTTTATCCTGAAGTGTCATTGTAACCGAAACCGGAGTGCCGATATCTGAGCAATTCACAGAAGATGGAGAAAATGTAATGCTTTTGGTCAGACATGATACATCACTCAAACTATCGAGATCATCAAAAACAAAAGAATGCGAACCAGAAGTAGAATCGAGTGCTACCGTTGGAAAAGCCTGACAATTAGCAACAAGCGTGTCGAAATCGCAGGTAACCAAAGTAATACAATATGAGTGAATACAGAGCTGCGGACCGGTACCCGGGGCATCATCAACGAGTCCCAGCTGCCAGACACCATAAGGATCTTGTCCGCAATAAAAAGAAAGATTTTCATTATTTGGAGCAATAGTATCTCTTGCCGGAGCAACCGGCACCATAGGGAAGCCAGAAAAAGCACCATCATGGAATACAGTAGTATCATTAACCACATTAGTATTAGTAGTATCAAAAAAAGTACCTACAGTCGAAGTAGCAAGCAGAGGACCAACAAGATTGGAGGCAGCAAGATATCTTACCGGATTCAAAGGATCTTTAATCACAAAGCCAACTTCCTGAAGTTGTGGCGGATCTCCTGTAATTGGAGTACAGGAGCCATCATCTGTTTTGGACCATACCACTTCAACAAACACATCGACTAATTTGTGCCCCGGGGGTATATCAACTCCTGAAACAAAATTGACACCCGGCATTAAATTTTGAAAAGTATTTCCATTACTTACAGTTGGGCCCGTATAACATTTCTGTACGACTGTTTGATTATTCGTAGTCTGAGCATCAATATCAAAAGAAGCAAATAACATTATGGCAATCGCAAAACAATTAAACAACTGCGACAAAGTAGATTCATTTTTCATATTTCTATATAATTTTCTGTGCATATTAAGGAACAAAAATAATACAAATTAGCACATTTCAACAATTTGAACTGTTAGTTTTAGAATTAAGTTTAATGATCATTAAAAAGTTGATTGCAGAATCAAGGTTTGAATAAGATTAAACTATCAGGGCATACGAACAACAAGATAGCAAAATTCTGCATTCCGGACCCCAAAATCACTATTTTTTATACATTTTCATTATGAAAACAAAAAGATGATTATCCAATCATCCATATTTCATAAAATTACTTTGAAAAAATCCAGCAAAAGGAGAAAACCTGAAAGATAAAAAATCAGCTTTTCAGCATTGAAAGATTTAAACATCAGCAAGATTCAACTTCTTAATTTAACTTCTAAATGGACTCTAAACAATTAAGGTAACCCTGAAGAGTAAAGAATATCAAGCAAAAACAACTTTTAATTCAATTATGAAAATTGAACCTTCGATTTAAGCACTTCAACTTTAAAGTATCTGCCTATATCTGAGACAGAATTAAAAGATTGAAACGTAAACAATTTAAAAGGAGATTTCTTTGATGAAAAAATAATCAAGGCAGACAAAAAAAACAAAAGAAACCATGACAAAGGATAAAGGATAAGACTTAAATAGACAAGGTTAAACCTTCAACCGACAGCAAAGTATTTTCAAAAACCAATTTAGCTTCATCGAGCAAAGGGCTAAGGTTTTTATACCTGGCAGAAAAATGTCCTAACAGGAGTTTTTTTACTTCAGCCCTTCTGGCGATTTCGGCAGCCTGCCTGGCAGTAGAGTGCATTGTTTTTACTGCTTTATCAAGCAAATCGTGCATAAAAGTTGCTTCATGATAAAGTAAATCAACCCCTTTGACCATGGGGATAATTTCTTTAAAGTAGGCAGTATCTGAGCAATAAGCATACTTCAAAGGAGGAGCAGGAATTACAGTTAATTCTGAATTAGGAATAACCTGTCCTTTTTGGGTTAGAAAGTCCGCCCCGTTTTTAATTTCAATAATTTTATTATAAGGGATCTTATATTCGGTGATCTTATCTTTTCTCATATTAGGGCTCTTTGTTTTTTGGACAAATAGAAAACCGTTACATGGAACGCGATGAAGGAGCGGAATTGAAAAAACTTCAACAGATTTATTTTCGAAAAGGAGTCCCTTTTTACGGGTATCGGTAACAATAAAATGTACAGGAAAAGCATAGTTGCCATCAAGTTGAACATCAATTATCCGCTCAAGACCTGAGGGGCTGTAAATGTAGAGAGGCTTAGACCGGCCCTGAAGACCTAAAGTCATAATCAGGCCCGCCAAGCCTAAAATATGATCACCATGCAGGTGAGAAATAAAAACTCGTTCTATTTTATTCATCTTAATCTTAAAATCCATCATTCTGATTTGTGTTCCTTCTCCACAATCGATGAGAAACAAAGAAGAATCAACATTCAGGATCTGAGCAGATAAATGTCGTCCAAAGGATGGGAGTGCAGCATTTGAACCGAGAACTGTTAACTCAAAAGACATAATGAGAACATAAAAAAAAGGCAGGGAGACGATAAGGGTAAATCAAATTATTTACACTTATTGCCAGCTACCAATTTAACAACAAAAACAGAATGAACCAAAAACTAATTATTCATCATCATCCGCAGAGACAGCATCTGCACCTAACTCATTTTTCAAAGTGGCCATCATAACGAATTTAGCGGCATCATTCAAAGACTCTTTAATAGTCAGAACACTATCTAACCTGGAAATAGTGATAAGCATTTTGACACTGGGATGAACCAAGCCAGTCAAAACAAATTCATTTCCTGAATCAGCCCAAAGCCGATTACCTGTCAAAATTGCACTGAGACCAGAGGAATCGACAAATTTCGTTTTGGATAAATCCATAATTAAATTTTTGATTCCTGCATTGTGCAAAACAATCAATTCAGATTTGAGATCAGGTGCTTTCAGAGAGTTTAAATTTTCTTCCCCCAATGTTAATACAGCGTAATCATCTTTTTTATCAACAGAATATTTCATAAATCCCGGTATTTCAATTTAAAAGTAAAAGTAAAAATCTCTAATCAAACAATACAACATTGAAAAAAATCAATATATCAAAAAAATGATAACAGTCAAAATAAACAGACAATTATAAAATAAAGATAAAAGATAAAAGACTATTCAATGACAAACAAAAAATTGCTCTCAACAAACTTAAAACTCTACAATACAAGAATTTAAAAGAACAAAAAGAACAAAAATAAAAAAAAAGAACATCCAAAATAAATACTTAAGGGCTAATGTAGACATTTTCGACAAAAAACACAAAATTAGCTTGGCACTATTTTAGATGAAATATAACCAAGGATAATATAAAAAAGAGCTAAGGCAGAATTTCATGAATAACAATTCAATAATTGCCTTTAGCTCAACAAATAAAAAAAATGAAAAAATAAAAATTTAATGTGAATAATATATATCTTTCAAACCAAACAATCAAAACCATTGTTCAATAAGTAACAATTATACATTTCAAAATGATTCAAAAGTCACAATATTTTAAATATCTATGATTTTTAGAATTACAAAGTAAAATTAATATATTTGTCAAATATTATAGTTATTCAGACAAAACAAATTCAACATATAAAACATGCCTAACAACAGATTTTCACCAAAAGTTAAAGAGATAATATCGCACAGCAGAGAAGAAGCTCTTAGATTTGGCCATGATTACATTGGCACGGAGCATTTATTACTTGGAGTACTAAAGGAACCAAGCAGCCTTGCTGTTAGAGTATTAGAGTCCTTAAACATAGACTCCAAACATTTGAGCGAAGCGATTGAAGATTCAATTAATCAGAACAGCACTAAATTACCTACTTCCTACAATATAGGCAACCTGCCCCTGACAAAGCAGGCAGAGAAAGTACTGAAAGTTACATTTCTTGAAGCCAAACTATTAAAAAGTGAGATGATTGGCACAGAACACATATTGCTCTCGGTACTCAAGCACAAGGATAATCTTGCTGCACGGGTTTTATTGCAATTTGATGTTAATTACGACAGTTTCAAGACAGAGTTAGAGTATGTAGGAACAGAGATCAACCCCGAAATCACATCAGACTTACCTGATGAATTTGAAGATGATGAGGAGATGAGGGAAGGAGACAGTGGTTCTCAGTCGAGAAGCAGAAGTAAGAGCAAATCCCATACTCCTGTATTAGACAACTTCGGCAGAGATATATCAAAACTTGCAGAAGAGAGTAAGCTTGATCCGATTATTGGCAGGGAAGTAGAAATAGAGCGCGTTTCACAAATTCTTTCACGCAGAAAGAAGAACAATCCAATACTTATAGGGGAGCCGGGAGTCGGCAAGACCGCAGTAGTGGAAGGTTTGGCCTTGCGGATACATCAGCGAAAAGTATCCCGGACACTATTCAACAAACGCATCGTGATGTTGGATCTTGCAGCTTTGGTTGCCGGCACAAAATACCGAGGACAATTTGAAGAGCGCATGAAAGCAATCATGACTGAGCTTGAAAAATCCCGGGATGTAATATTATTTATAGACGAGATACACACTATAGTAGGTGCCGGTGGTGCCACAGGTTCATTGGATGCCTCAAATATTTTCAAGCCTGCATTAGCGCGAGGCGAGTTGCAGTGCATAGGGGCATCTACATTGGATGAATACAGGCAGTATATAGAAAAGGATGGTGCATTGGATCGTAGATTTCAAAAAGTATTGATTGAACCTCCCACACCAGAAGAAGCAATACATATTTTGAGTAACATCAAAGAAAAATACGAAGAATTCCATCATGTAATTTATTCACAAGAAGCCATAGAGGCCTGTGTAAAATTAAGTGATCGCTATATTTCCGACCGCTTTTTACCAGACAAAGCGATTGATGTAATGGATGAAGTGGGTGCAAGAGTTCACCTGAAGAACATACATGTACCTAAGCACATTGTACAATTGGAGGATGAGATAGAAGCTACCAAGGAACACAAAAATCAGGCAGTTCGGGATCAGGAGTATGAAAAGGCAGCCAATTACCGGGACAAGGAATCAAAACTTATCCGACAGTTAGACCAGGCAAAAAAGCAGTGGGATGAAGAATCAAAGGCCAAGCGATACCCTGTTGAAGAGTCAGACATTGCAGAAGTAGTTTCTATGATGACCGGCATACCTGTCAGCAGTGTAGCTGAGAACGAGAGTAAAAAGCTATTAAGTTTGACCAATGATTTGGAAGGAGAAGTTATAGGACAGGAAGAGGCCATTCTGAAAGTAGCAAAATCTATACAACGAAACCGGGTAGGACTTAAAGACCCTAACAAACCTATAGGAACATTTATCTTTCTTGGACCAACAGGTGTTGGGAAGACAGAATTGGCGAAAGTTTTGGCTCGTCAGTTGTTCACCTCAGAAGACTCACTTATACGTATAGATATGAGTGAATACATGGAAAAATTTGCAGTCAGCCGATTAATCGGAGCGCCTCCGGGCTACGTAGGTTATGAGGAAGGAGGTCAATTAACTGAAAAAGTACGTCGCAAGCCTTATTCAGTGATTTTACTGGATGAGATAGAGAAGGCACACCCTGACATTTTCAACATCCTACTTCAGGTCCTGGATGACGGACAGTTGACAGATGGTTTGGGCAGAAAGGTTGATTTTAAAAACACCCTTATAATAATGACATCAAATGTCGGTGCCCGTAAATTAAAAGATTTCGGACAAGGTGTTGGCTTTGCAACAAAATCACGTACTGAGGGAACAGACTCAAACGCGAAGATGGTAATACAGGGCGCTTTAAAGCGAACATTCTCTCCTGAGTTTTTAAATAGGATAGATGACATTATAGTATTTAACAGTCTGAACAAGGAGCATATTTTTGAAATAATAGACATTACCTTAAAGGACCTGTACAAAAGAATTCAGGAATTGGGATACAGCCTGGAGCTTGGTAAAAAAGCAAAAGTATTTTTATCTGAAAAAGGATATGACCCTCAATTTGGGGCAAGACCTTTAAACCGGGCAATACAAAAGTATCTTGAAGACCCTCTTGCAGAGTTCATCCTCACAAATCAGGACAAGCTAAAAGAGGGAACTATTTTAGTAGCAACCCTCGGGGAGAATGATAATATTAAAGTAGAGGTTAAAAAGAAAAAGAAGACAACGAAGAAATAATTTTTACCGTAGAAAACCAGTTAAGAGTGCTAAGGAAATAATCTTTGGCACTCTTTTTTTTTGATAATAGATTAAGGCACAAAAGTGATATAAAAATACTATTTGTGAGCCTCTGACAATAGATTAATTTCTTCAAAATACCTTTTGACAATTACCTTTTCATCAAATTCTTTCAGTGCCATTTTTCTTCCTTCCTGCCCCATTAACTCTCGGCCTTCAAGGCTTAAGTTGCACATTTTGACCATAGCTTCAGCAAGAGCATTACAATTTTTAGGCGGGATTAAAAAGCCATTAACCGTATCTCGGACAGTATCACGGCAGCCTGCCACATTGGTTGTAATAACCGGTTTAGCCATAGCAAGACTTTCAAGCATTACCCTGGGCAAACCCTCCCTGTATGAAGGCAGGACAACCACATCTGCTTTTTGCATAACAGACCTTACATCTGAGGAGACTCCAAGATATTTGATAAAACCGTTCGCTTCATTCTGTTCCACTGTTTTCCTGTCAACAGCAGAAGGGTTATCGTCATCCAAAGACCCGAGCACCCAAACTTCAGCGTTGGCATTTTTCTCTTTAAGAATAGCTGCAGCTTTGAACAATTCAGAAACACCTTTATCATAAAGCAATCTGCCAACAAACAAAAAGACCAAGCCATTCGCATGATTTATTTGGGGGATAGGCCTAAAATAAGAAGTATCTATTCCGGACCCCTTAATTAAAGTTGTTTGAGCTATTTGGCAAATATTGAGGCTTTCGAATAACAATTTGTCTTCACTATTCTGAAAAGCGACACAAGCGGCAGATTTAAAAGCAGATTTGTATAATTTTTTAACAATTTTATTGACAAGGCCATCAGAAAGAAAACTATACCCTAATCCAGTTACAGTAGAAACAGATTTAATGTTGGCAAACCTTGCAGCAAAAGAGCCATAAATATTTGGTTTTATTGTATAATGGAGAATAACATCAAACTTTTCTCTTCTATAAATCCTGAACAATTCAAAACAAAACAAGGCATCCTTGAATGGATTAACGCCTTTTCTGGATAAATTATAAACGGGAATAAAATTACATCCGGTTTCAATAATTTCAGGTACAAACTCATCAGCCGGGGCAACAGCATACAGTCTGTGTCCTTTTGCGATCAAAGCCTTAATCAAGCCCAATCTAAAATTAAAAACATTCCAGGAAGTATTAAGAACTACAGCAATTTTAAGCTCATTCTTTACCATAAATATAACTTTATTAAAGTTACGATTGAAAACATCCAAATATAAAAATTAACCCCTAAAAGAAAAGTAAAAACAATACAAGGAATAAACCAATTATAAAACAATGAAAAAAAATAGTTATATTTGTAATAAAAATTCCCATTAGACATAAGGAGCACAAAATACATCTTTAGTCAATATGTTTATAATTACATGGCAAATTCTTTTTAGTACAGATTATATATTGATGCCTGTATTGGCATTGATATGGATACTACTTGCAAGAACATACAGAAACATAAACTACAGAGGAAAAATATTTGCCAAGTATTTTTTACCTGCCCTCATTGCCCGGTTTGCCGGTGCAATACTTACAGGTATAATGTATCAGCATTATTATGGATATGGCGACACATATTATTACTTTTTTGGGACAAAAGATATATTTAATACATTATTCAACAGTCCTGTTGCTGCATATGAGATGTTATTTGTAGATATTTCGGATTGGAACCTGACGACACATTCTCATGTAACCTTCCGTGGAATTTTCGGAAAGCCAAAAGAAGCAATGGTGATTAAAATTTGTGGTTTTTTTAGTCCACTGGGATTAGGCACCTATATAGGCACTTCATTTACTATCACAGTATTTAGTTTTTTGGGCTGTTGGGGGATATACCGTGTCTTTTATGACCTATATCCACATTTACATAAGAGGTTAGCAATCGTCATATTATTTTTACCCTCATTATGTTTTTGGGGGACAGGAATAATGAAAGATTCATTAGTAATTGCAGGTTTGGGCTTTTATATAAACGGTATATATTATGGTATTATCAGAAAAAGAAAAAAAATACTACGATCCTTATTTTTAATTATTGTGGGAATCTTGTTGATGAAATCAATAAAAATATACGTCCTGGTCTCTATCATTCCTGCTACGATATTATGGGTATTTTTCATGTATAAGACTAGAATAAAAAACCCAATCTTAGAAAAAATTGCCAGCCCTGTTTTTTTGGTTTTCGGAGCATTAGGAGGTTATTTAATAATGCAACAACTTGGTTCAATTTATTCACAATTCACCTTTGAAGGGTTTATCGAAGAAGCTAAAAAAGTACAATGGTGGCTTAAGTTGAGTACAGAAAGAGATGGGGGCAGCGGCTACGATTTGGGAGAATTAGACCCTTCTCCGAGTGGACTTCTTAAAATATTTCCAAAAGCAATAAATGTAACATTATTCAGGCCATATCTATGGGAAGCAAAAAAGTTAATACTAATACCCACTGTAATAGAATCTTTCCTGACTTTATTATTTACAATTTATGTTTTTTTTAAGACGGGTGTTTTCAGATTACTCCGAATATTACTAAGGGATCCTGTTATACTTTTTTGCATGACCTTTTCATTAATTTTTGCATTTTGCGTAGGCTTCACCTCTTTTAATTTCGGGGCATTAGCAAGGTATAAAATCCCATGTTTACCATTTTATTTTATTGGGTTAATATTAATCTTGGACAAAGTAAACAATAAGGACAATTATTCTGTTGGCACTGATTCAAAACTAAAGCCGGAATCTGAATAATATTTTAAAACTTTTGGCAAAATAAATTCCAGTCTGTCCCAGGATTTAATATTATCATGCAAAACAACAATTGACCCGTCCGAGGCATTATTAATAATATTTTTCAGCGTTTTTTCCCCGGAAGACAAAGGATCAAAGTCACCGGCTATTACATCCCACAAAACTATTTTATAATTTTCTTTCAGGAGTTTAATCTGGTTTGGGCTTATTTTTCCATAAGGTGGTCTGAACAAGGGGGATTTTACATATTTACTACAAAGGTCAACATTATTTAAATAATTAGCAGTAGAAACAGTCCAACCGTTAAGATGATTGAATGTATGGTTACCTACCTGATGACCACAATCTAAAATCTGTTGATAAATTTCGGGATTTTTTTTTACATTGGCGCCTACACAAAAAAAAGTAGCTTTGGCATTAAAGCGGCTTAATTGGTTGAGAACCCAAGGAGTGATATCGGGAATGGGGCCATCATCGAAAGTCAGGTATATTTTTTTATACTCAGATGGTTTGTAGCGCCATATGAAGCCCGGAAAAAGCCATTGAAACCAAAGAGGAGTACGCACAGGATAAAACATGAGTATCTATTTGAGTGTCATAGTATATTCAACGACTGCAACAATTTGCGATTCAGTCAGCAAAGAATTGAAAGCAGGCATAATATTTCTACCGTTTTTTACTACTTCGATCCTTTGATCAATACTCAGAGTAGAGGCGGGTAATTCCTTAGCACCATTTACCCCCATTCTTCCATCGGCACCATGACAGGAAAGACATCTTGATTTATAAATCTGGACACCTGTCAATTTTTCATTCTCCTGTAAAATTGAATTACAGGCAGAAAACAAGAAGAAAAAAGCAAAAAAGATAATAATTCTCATAATTTATAGAATATCATGGAACTGTTCGCCCCAATTTTGTATTTTATTATTATATTGGAATATATAAATAAAAGTTAACTTTCCTTATTATAATATAATAATTTTCATGAATAATAAACAGACATCTATATATTCCAAAAACTCACTAACATTTTATAACTTTTAAATAAAAAATCATAATGGAAATCTCTTTGGCAGTTATTGGAATCATCCTGTTATTCTTGTTTTTTTCAACAATAAAAATAGTACAGGAGCGGTCGGCTAAAATAGTACAAAGGCTAGGCAGCTTCAACAGGATATTGCATCCTGGTATTAATTTCTGCATTCCGGTTATAGAAAACATAGCTGGAACAGTAAATCTAAAAGTACAGCAATTAGATATACACATTGAAACAAAAACTCAGGATGATGTTTTTGTTAAGTTACAAGTTTCAGTGCATGTACAAATAATGAAAAATAAAGTTCAGGAAGCCTTTTATGAACTCGATGATCCTTATGGACAAATTTCATCCTATATTTTTGACACAGTACGTGCCGAAGTTCCAAAACTGGACCTGGATGATGTTTTTTCCCGTAAAGACGACATTGCTACCGCTGTAAAAACAGAACTTTCTGAGCATATGGATAAATATGGCTACAAAATTGTGCAGACGTTGATCACTGATATTGATCCTGATTCATTAGTAAAAGAATCGATGAACCGAATTAATGCTGCCAAACGTAACAAAGAAGCAATAGCTGAAGATGCAGAGGGGCGTAAAATTGCTAAAATCCTGGATGCTGAGGCTGACAAGGAATCAAAGCGTCTACAGGGAGAAGGTGTGGCTGAACAGCGTTTGGCAATAATCAAAGGGTTTGCCGATTCTGTTGAAGATTTCAGCAATACCTTAAGCGGGGTATCTCCTATAGAAATCATGCAATTTGTATTATTAACACAGCACTATGATACAATAAAAGATATAGGGGAGAAAAACTCATCAATCATTGTCCCTTATTCTCCGGGTAATTTACAGAATTTACAACAACAACTGATGGAGGGTAATCTGATGGCAGATAAAATCAGTGAACTAAGTAAAAACCGTCAGGATTCATTTGACAAAATGAGTTTTGCTGAAAAAGAAAAATCAATTTTGGATATTGATACAAATCTCGATAAGATTTTATAAAATCCTTACTAGCAAAAAAACAGAGGCTGTTCAGTATGGGCAGCCTTTTTTTTATTCCAATAAATCTCAGTGCAGGAAAGATCAATCACTATTTTTTTTTCAGGAGAAGCTTTCCCGGTAATTTATAAGCATATTTTTGATGCAGCCAATAGACAAAAAGTGCTATCAAAAAGCCTGTCAACATACCTGAGGTTACATCTTTAAGAAAATGCTGAACAAGGTACATTCTGGAAACTCCAACTAAAACAGCGCATAACAGGCAAAGATATTTCAAGCTTTTAGAAGTAAGAAAAAAAGCAAGAAGAGAAAACAAAGCAAAAGCAGAAGTGGTATGCCCTGAAGGGAAACTTGTAGTCCAGCCACTGTGTAAAACTACATCCGGAATATAATTGGGCAATGCTGAATCTTTCAATAAATCATTAAAAAAACGTTCCGGTCTTTCATGTTCAAAAAACCGTTTGAGCACACCACTTGTGACTAAAACCAAGAGAGCATTAACACATATTGCAAAACTTTTGGAATAGGCAATAAACAAAAAAGCCAAAATGGAAAAAACATATAGGAAGCCTTCACCTAAAGAGGTGCAGAAAATAAAAAAGGAATTTTTTAATTCTGTTCTGTTCTCTGCAAAATAAAGAATGACATCTCCTTTTTCGACCAGAAAAATCAATAGAAAAGCAGCCAAACTCCACAGGATTAGAAAGGCTGTGATAAAGCCAAAATTATCTTTAAGGAAATGTAAATTATTATTATCATTTTCATCCATTAAATCAGAATTCATAATGCAAAGTAATTTTATAAAGCTAAACAGACATTACCTAATCAGATTTACCGAAGGATAAATATTGTCTGAAAAAAGAAAATAATTTATCAAAATTAATTACTCTTGAATCGTTAAAAGCTTTAAAAGTAATAAAAACACCAATAGGCAAGAGGACCAGATTAGGGAGCCATGAACCGACCCAACAAGTAATTTCAACTTTTGTTGCTAAATTTTCACCAACTAAAAAAAGAACAAAAAACAACATAAAAAATATTATTGCCACTAAGATAGGCCAACCAAACCCACCTTTTCGAATAATAGCCCCCATAGGAGCCCCAATAAACAAAAAAAGTAAGCAAGCAAGCGCGAAAGAAAATTTCTGATGGATTTCATTTTCGTGTTCCACATGCACTCGGTTGTTCGTTTTAAGATATTCAGAAACACCATGTGCCTGACCCTTTATATTTTGACAAAAGCCAGCCGCACGTTGATAAATATAATCCACTTTTTTAGATGGGATCATTTGAGAGAATTTTGTAACGGAGCTATCTATAGAAACATGGGGTGCGGCCAATAAATCAGGTGGGAAATAGCATTTAAGATGTCTGCTCACAGGAATTTTTACAGAGTCATTCATCTCTAGTCCTTCTCTTCTGAATTGAAACATAGCATCAGCGTTACGTTTTAGCATAGCATATCTTTGGACTCTTTTATTGTACAAAGAATCAATAGCCCTCAATAATTGTTTGGTCGAGAGGAGAGAATAATGTCCTTTAAACAGGTCCTCATTTGTTTCGTTAAATTCAAATTCGCTCAAATCAAAGAGAGTTGTATAGGATTCGAAATTCATTGTCATAAGAGGAAAGGCAGCAGGTCTGTCAGCTTCAGGAGTCAGTTCTTCGTAACGCGTACCATTAAGCAGTTCGACCACCAAAAAAGAACGTTTAATAATAGTATCTTTTTCAACAATACTGTCATTAAGAGTAACTTTTATTTTTTGTTTTACAGAATCATTGGAATAGTACAGTCCTCCGCTTTCGGCATTCGTCTGACCTTTGTATCCTCCGGCTACCGTGTGATCATAAATTTTTAACCCTTTCAGGACTTTACCATCGGGATCTTTTTTTCTAACAAAAATAGAGACATTTTTGAAGTCATTATTAAACTGACCTTCCTGAAAAGTAAGGGCAGGTTTTTGTTTGCGAATATCATAAAGAGTTGACTTGAACCTAAGGGCCGTGACAGGTATCAGTTGGTTTGAAAAAACAAAAGAGACAACCGCCAGTAAAAAGGCAAAAAACAAGAGAGGAGACATCACCCTGAAAAGGGAAAGACCGGCAGACTTCATAGACACCAATTCATAATTTTCTGCAAGGTTACCAAGGGTCATAACCGAGGCGATCAATACTCCAAAGACCATAGCTCTTGGAATCATAGCCAATGATTGGTAAAACAAGAGTTCAAAGATGATAGACAAATCCAGCCCTTTGCCAATAATTTCATCAATATATTTCCAGAGGAATTGCATATTGAAGATAAACATGGCAACCATGGTCCATATAACAAGAGGTGGGACAAAGCTTTTAATAATTAATTTGTCAATTTTTTTCATCTGTCAATTATGACATATAAGAATCGAAAGTGATAGAGAGTAAAAACTAAAGATAAAAAAAAGCCACTTAAACAAAGATTGCAAAGTAGCATTTAATAAAATTTAAGGTAAACAAATATAAAGTTAAACTTTAGATTTTTTCTTTTTAAGCGCTTCATCGACAAAATCAAAAGTAGAGAGTATGTCAGGCTTACCATCAACAATAGCAACATCGTGTTCAAAATGAGCAGAGACTTTCCCATCTTTTGTTAATATAGTCCATCCATCATTAAGTTGTCTTATTTTAGCTGTCCCGAGGTTAATCATAGGTTCTATAGCGAGTACCATACCATTTTTCAACATTTTCCCCTTCCCTCTTCTTCCATAATTGGGCACCTGTGGTTCCTCATGCATTGTACGTCCTAATCCATGCCCCACTAACTCTCTGACAACACCATAACCGTGTTTTTCGGTAAAAGACTGGATTGCAAATCCAATATCTCCTATCCTATTACCTGCACAACATTGCTCAATTCCAAGATAGAGGCTTTTTTTGGTAATTTCCAGAAGTTGTTTAATTTCCGGCGACACCTCCCCTACTTCAAAAGTATAAGCGTGGTCACCATAAAAGCCATTCATAAGGACACCGCAATCAACGGAAATGACATCACCATTCTGAAGGGGTTTGTCATCAGGAATACCATGTACAACCTGCGCATTCGGAGACATACACAAAGTATTGGGGAAGTCATAAAGCCCCAAAAACCCAGGCACACCACCATTATCCCGTATATATTCTTCTGCTATCTTATCCAAATAAAGAGTTGTTACACCAGGTTCAACCAATTCAGCAATGATGCCCAAGGTTTTAGAAACCAAGAGGGCGCTTTGCCTCATTAATTCAATTTCTTCTTTAGTTTTATAAATTATAGGTTGGTCAGCCATTTCAAATTAAATTATTCAGAAATATCAATACAAAATATACATTTTTAAATTACCTACAAAAATAAAAAAACTAAAAAGAATAGCAGATAATTTAACAAAAATTTTATTCAGTAAAGATTATTAATAATAAGATAGAATAACAAAACAGACCTTTGGTTATCTCAAATATAGAAAAAATCCCAAATATAGACGATTACAATATTTAACATGCTGTAAAACAACCAAATAGCACAAGGAATGCGTTTTGCAATTACATAATCAACCCTCCCTTAAAAAATAAGAATTATAAAGACAATTGAAATTTTATATTCATTCATCTTTATTTATGTTTTTTATAAATGCTTCATAAATTTTAGATATAAAATTTATTTAGCACTAATTTTTACAGCATCTTATTTCATTTTCCTTTAACAAATACAATGAATACTTAGATAGACTAAATACAAGATCGCCAAAGGCTTAAACTTAAAATATCAAATATTAATTTTTGGTATTATCAAATTGAATTAAACAAACCATTACCTAAAACAAAAAACATGAAAAAGTTATTGAATATCATATTACTGGCATTTTTTTTTACATCAATTACAAATGCACAAACGGTAGGTGTTGCCATAAATGATGATGGTTCGGATGCTGACGATTCAGCAATTTTAGATGTTAAATCAACTACACAAGGAATACTGATTCCGAGAATGACCGAAACACAAAGAGACAATATTAGTTCTCCTGCCGTTGGACTTTTAGTATTCCAAACAGACGGAACGGCAGGGTTTTACTATCATGACGGAACAGAATGGATGTCAATAGCCGGCACATCCACAACATTATCAGCACCTGGCCTTAGTACAACTTCAGTGAGTTCTATAACAACAACAGGAGCCACTACGGGAGGAAATATCAGTAGCGATGGAGGTGCATCCGTTACAGCCCGTGGGGTATGCTATTCTACTTCTGCCAATCCAACTACATCCGACAATACAACTTCAGACGGTTCCGGAACAGGATCATTCAGCAGTACATTATCAAATCTGACCTCCGGCACTACCTATTATGTCAGAGCATATGCAACTAATAGTGTTGGCACCTCTTATGGAAGCCAAGTCAATTTTACTACTTCAAGTCCATCCTACTCAGTTGGTGATTTAGTGGAAGGAGGAATCGTATTCTACCTTTTACAATCAGGAGATCCAGGATACAGTTCAACTGTTCAACACGGGTTGGTAGTTTCAATAGGAGAGATAAATTCAAGCAACAAAGATACAGAATTTGGCTGCAAGGGTACAGTTATTGGAACATCCTACGGCATCGGTACCGGCCAGGCAAATACAAATGCTATTTTAGCTGGATGCGGCACTGCTAATATTGCTGCAGATCTATGTGACAACTATTCTGTAACATCCGGAGGAATCACTTATAGCGATTGGTATCTACCAAGTCATGACGAAATGGATGAACTTTACAACGCATCCACATATGGTGGAGGAACTATCACTTTAACAACAAACTTAAATAATGTAGAGTACTATACCTCGACAGAAGATGGGTCTTCTACAAGCGACTATGCATACCATCTGCACTTCAATGGTTATCATATGCACAGTGATAAAAAGAACAAGGATAAGAATGTTGTTGCAGTAAGAAGTTTTTAAACATTGGGTTAATTATCCGTGGAGTTTAGAAATGCAGGTAGCAAGAAAAAAATCATCTATACAATGAAAAAACCCATTTATTATGAAACGAAGAAACATATTTCAAATATTCATATTTTTATTCCCAATCAGTATCTTTTCTCAGGGAATGCAAAATAATGGTGCAGATATAAAAATAAAGGCTGGCTCCTGGATAAACATAAAGAATTCAGGCTTTTCCAATGAATCAATAAATTCTACCATCTACAATTCCGGAACAATAAAACTAGAAGGAGTGCTAGATAATTACGGAACAATTAACGGAGATTTAATAATAGGTGGATCGGGAACAAAAAATGCACGAATTGGCAATGTTGAGTCATTAGAGATAACCAATTCGGGTACAATCAGCGTATTGGACGACTGTTCTATCAGCAGAGTATTAAAACTAAGCGGGGGGGATTTCAACACAAACTCTCAAATTGTAGTACTCAAATCGGATGCCAACGGCACTGCATTAGTTGATCATAACGGAGGAACAACCACAGGAGACTTTGAGGTACAACGCTATATATCAAATGGAAACGGGCATCATTTTGTATCCTCCCCTGTAACTTCTGCAACAATTAATGAACTGGGAGATGATTTTAATTTGAATCTCAGCAATCCTGTTCCTTACATATATTATTACGACGAAACAAGCACTGCACCTACGGCAGCACAAAGATGGGCATCTCCTACAACAAGTTCTCATCCTATGTCGCCGGGAGAGGGATTTACCTGTTGGTTCAATGCCTCATCTGGAAAAACAATTGAAATCAACGGCGAGTTAAATGACGGGCCTGTAAACATTCCTATGACCTTTACAAACAGTTCTCCTGTTTCATCCAACACCAATGCCCCCGGCAGTCCTGAAGGGTGGAATTTCATAGGCAACCCCTATGCTTCCCCTATTGATTATGACCTGCTAATTGCCTCAGCCCCCTCAGCAATAGCACACGGTTTATACAGATGGGATCCTAATACATCTACTTATATTAGTTACATTAACGGTATAGCCAATCCATCAACATTCAATGCTTTAATTCCGTCAATGCAAGGGTTTTGGTTGCGAACCAGTGCTAACTGTACTTTAACTATGGACAATTCAATCAGAGTTACAGACCCTGATGCCGTTTCAAGTATATTCCTGAAAAGCAGTAATAATGATCCGATTGCAAGAATTGAGTTGACAGGGCAAGGTAAATCCATAGAATCAGTTCTTACTTTCAACGATAATGCCACTAATGATTTTGATCATCAGTACGATGCCTATTTTCTTCCCAGCGACGAACCAGACGAAATAAAAATAGCATCCCAGTCAGACAAAGGAATTTTGAGTATTAATTCATTGGCAAGCTTAACCAATTCAGCTACAACGATCCCACTATATAATAAGGTAAGTACTACCGGATCCTATACAATCAGTCTCAGGGAATTCAATAATTTTCCTGGAAACAGCCAGTTAATACTTGAAGACAAAGCGCTATCTTTTAACCAGGTTCTCAACAACGGGGATTACACGTACAACGGTTCTCCAAATGATGCAGAGGACAGATTTGTATTAACTGTCATTCCTGACTATAACAATATAGTCAATATTGAAGAAGAGGCTTTTAAAATTTACAAAAGTGATAAGACCCTGGTAATTAATCTTCCATATGAAATTAACAAAAAGCAAACTCTTATCATACATGACATATCAGGCAGAACTATATTCAGCAAAACACTGAAAACCGGACAGAAAGAATACAGAATTAACGGATTAGATTTCCCTGGAAACACCATTTACATTGCCTCAATATCCGGAGAAGATAAAGGAGTAAAATTCAAATGGTAGAATCATAGAATAAGGTTACATTTTTTAATAAAAAAGTGCTTTATGGTAAACCATAGAGCACTTTTTCATTAATTTAAACAATAAAACAAACAAAAATTATTTTTTCTTCCGGGTCCTTCATTCATTTATAAAAAGATATAAAATATAAGATAGCAAAACCTTAAAATCCAATAATTTGTTTATATTTTTGTGTATTATGTACAAATACCCTTTTCAATTTTTATAAAAACATATGCTAAATACCTCAATAGAATATCTGAAAGGAGTAGGCACATCTAAGGCTGATGCATTAAAAAGGGAATTGGGAATTTTCACCTATCTTCAATTGCTTCAACATTACCCTTTCCGATATGTTGACAAAACACGTTTTCATAAAATAAAAGACATTAAAGACGATAGTGAATATGTGCAGATAAAAGGGATACTAAGGAGAATCAACAGTATTGGAGATGGAAGAAAGAAAAGGATGACTGCCGTTTTTCGTGATGAGACCGGCAGTATAGAACTCCTATGGTTCAAGGGGCTGCGCTGGGTGCAAAACCTACAGGTAGGAGCTGAATATATTGTATATGGGAAGCCATCAACCTTTAACAACAGAACTAATATTGTACATCCCGATATCACCTTGCTTACCGAAGAAAAAAAAAAGAATGCCCCGACACTCGACCCTGTCTATCATACTACAGAAAAATTAAAAGGTAAATGGCTTGACACAAAGGGTATTTCAACAATCATGAAAAATCTTTTCATCAAAATACATCCTCACCGTCATCAGATTCCAGAAATAATACCGGCATATTTGTTGGAAAGGCTCAGGCTACCCGGGCGTTACACATCACTTATTGGCATACATTATCCCCGAGATAAAGCAGCGTTGGATATTTCTAAAAAACGAATTAAGTTTGAGGAGTTTTTTTTTCTACAATTAAGGGTATTGCTGAGTAGGCAACAAAAAAAAACAGGTATCCGTGGGTTTGTATTTAAGATAATAGGTGACAAATTCAATGATTTTTACAATAACAATCTAGAATTTGAGCTTACCAATGCACAAAAGCGCGTTATTAAAGAAATAAGGATAGATTTAGGAAGCGGTCATCAGATGAATAGATTATTGCAGGGTGATGTGGGAAGTGGAAAAACAATAGTTGCTTTCATGAGTCTGTTGATTGGTATAGACAATGGGTTTCAAACAGCCCTGATGGCACCTACAGAGATATTGGCACAGCAACATCTGAGTTCTGTAAAAGAAATGGCCGAAGGCCTGGATTTAACTATTGGCCTTTTAACAGGAACAGTAAAAGGGAAGAAGAGGAAATACCTTCTTGAACAACTGGAAGCCGGTGAAATCGACATTTTGATTGGAACGCATGCCTTAATAGAAGATCCGGTTATATTCAAAAACCTAGGCTTGGTAGTAGTAGATGAACAACACCGTTTCGGAGTAGTTCAACGAGCGAGAATGTGGCGAAAGAATGTAGTAAATCCTCCACATATTCTCGTAATGACTGCTACGCCAATACCTCGGACACTGGCAATGACAGCCTATGGCGACCTGGATGTTTCGGTGATTGATGAAATGCCTCCGGGCCGAAAGCCTATAAAAACATTTCATAAATTTGAGAGTCAACGATTATGGACTTTCGGTCAGATGAAACGTGAAATCGCAAAAGGGCATCAGGTATATATAGTATATCCTTTAATTGAAGAATCTGAGTACGAAGGCTTGAGTGAAGTAAAGGATCTGATGGTAGGTTATGAAGTTATGTTGCGTGAATTTCCGAGACCTGAGTATCAGATATCGATAGTACACGGACGTCAGAAACCTGCAGATAAAAAAATGGAGATGGATCGTTTTGCAAGAGGTGAAACACAAATATTAATGGCAACAACGGTAATTGAGGTTGGAGTAAATGTTCCCAATGCGAGCATGATGATTATAGAAAATGCCGAAAGATTCGGATTGGCTCAACTTCATCAGTTACGGGGAAGAGTAGGTAGAGGAGGAGGTGATGCCTACTGTATTTTAATGACCGGATTCAAGCTATCTGCCGATGGTCGTTTCAGGATGCAGACTATGGTGGAGACAACTGACGGATTCAAAATATCCGAAGCAGACCTGAAGTTGCGTGGACCCGGCAATATTGAGGGGACACAGCAATCAGGGGTCTTAAATTTCAAGTTGGCAGATATAGTACAGGACGGAGAGATACTCCGTTCTGCAAGAAACATTGCAAAGGAAATTCTATCGGAGGACCCAAAGTTACAAAAGCCGGAGAATGCCCCCATGTTGAAGTATCTTAATGCTACACGAAAAACACATGGATTCGGATTAATCAGTTAGACAACATCACAAGTCATACCCTCGGGCCAGAAACATACCGTCATCTCTGAAATGCGCTTCGAACTCCTCTCCTGTATCAGCAGATTTCATTGCCAATTCATAAGAAATATCACCATTGCTATACTGAACCATATCAGCTTCTTCGATGCTATGATCTTCAAAGGTATTATTGGCAGCGGCGATAACAAGTTCCGGGACATCTTCAAGTTCCATAGAAACTTCAGATAGCAAAACATGCCCTGTCACTGTAATTTCGACCTCAAATTCCACTTCACCATTATCGAAGGAAGCCTCATATATTTTGGCCGGCACTTCCCATCCCCATTCTACATCACTAAGGTTGATATCGGGATAATATTCTTTAAAAACGCGTAAAATTTCATTAGGAACAAAGAGCTTACTCATAGTATATGTTTTTTTTAAAAGAAAATCAGGGAGAACACTGATAAATCAATTATTAATATTTATAATTTTTCTAATTTCAGAAGAGGCATCAGAAAATTGAAACTTCAAAAACAAGACCCCAGAACTGAGGTTATTGAAATCAAGCTGAAAAAATGATTTTTCGGGTGATATAAATTTCAGCACCTGTCCCAATTCATTGCAAATATAAACATTCTCAACCATCAAATCGCTTTCTACAAATAAAACATTTGAAACCGGGTTTGGATAAACAGACAGTGTATTATAATTAAGAATATCGGAGGTTTTTGTAATAATATTAGTACAGGAAGAGCTAAAAAAAGTATTTCCGTTAAACCTGTCTTTGGCAGGAATATCAGCAACTCCGGGTGCATTGGGTGTCCCTATTTTAGCATACTGAGAAGAAGGAACAAAAGGAGGTTGACCAGTATAAAAGAGGGACTGTTCCGGGAGGGCTTGAGTTCCGGAAGGTTTTATTGTGCCTTTATCGTTGCTGCCATAGACAAAATGACCACTCCCCAGGATCGTATAATTCACGAGACTATAAGGGAAACCTGTATTTGTTATATCATTCCCCAGGAAATTCTGATCGGGGGAGTTGCTTGCACTGAAGAAAATTCCATATCCTTCTGACCTGTTTCTGAAAAAGGTATTATAAGGTCCATTGGGGCCATGCGAATTATCTATTACAATATTTCTACAGATGTTTTGTTCGAATAAATTTGAATACACATAATTACCGTGCAACACCATATCACCTGCTGCATCAGAAGGCGTAGAAGCCCAATAAGGATCGAAGGAATAGTTGTAGGCAAAAACATTTCCGTTGGCACCTGCCTGCAGCAGCATAGAATGCCTTAGATGTTCAAAGACATTATCTTCAGCGAGGCATTCCCCGGTAGCATATTGAAAAACGATACCATAAGCACGACCTCCTCCACCATAATCGAACCCATGGTGAAAATACGATCGGGCGATATACAAATTGGAACATTGGTCAGCCAAAACATGAGAAACCGTACAATTTTCAGATTCTATTCCTGTAACCCAACAATTAACAGCATATTTAAACTGAATAGTACTTGTATGAGTGGGTGCAGTATCATCAATTCTTTTAAACTTGAGGCATTCGATACCTATATTTTGTTTGGGTATAACTTTCAGAATATAAGGAGAACGGGCAGTATCATAATCCATTCTGAGAGGGGATTTAAACCATATAGAATTATTGAAAACGGAATCAATCTGAACTACCTGTCCGACTGAATTTTGAGCCCAGGAGGAAGTGACCAAATCCAGATCATACTGAATAATCTGTACCCAATCACCTGAGACAAATCCAGAATCATCCCATACGACGATATGATTATTGTCTTTGGATACCGGCTGCATAAACAAGGAGGAATCAGATGTTGTCACTCCCCTGATATAAACAGCATCATTTACACCGCCAAGATCCATCAAAAAGGTAGTACTGTCAGCTCCACTGCCTCTGAGCGTAAAATTACTGGGAAGAATAATTCTTTTATTGAACATAAAGCTTCCTGGAGCAAATTTCAGGACAGCCCCCTGACCTGAAAATGTATCGACAAAATTAATAATTACAGAATCATTTGGAGTGACAGCGTCATTAATTGCTCCCAATAGTTGCATATCAAAAACGGGATAATTAATTGAAGTATCCATTCTGAGCCCTGCAAGAGACCAGTCTACAGCCCTTGAGGGAGCTAGTGTCTGAGCAAAGACATAGCAAACAGTAAAACACAATACAGTTACTAAACAAAAGTTACGCATAGGATAGAATATTTCGATAACAACAGGCAAATATTCAGAGAGACAAACAAGGTAAGCACCTGAAAAAGAGAACAAAAACAAAGATAATACAGAAAATCAGACCTTTGCAACTTCTTTAAAATAATTTACAGTAATTTTAAGGCCTTCCATAAAATCAAACAGTGGCTTATAATCCAATAATCTTTCAGCTTTGGAAATATCAGCCTGTGAATCTCTTATATCTCCTGTTCGCGGATCACGGAAAACAGGTTTTTTATTTGGTGTCTGAGCTGACTTTTTCACTCCTTCAAACAATTCCAAAACAGAATACCTGCCACCACAACCAACATTATAAACCTGATTTAAGGCTTCCGGCTTATCAGTAAACAAAGCTTTAATATTTATTTGCACTACATTTTCAACGAAAGTAAAGTCGCGTGTCTGTCCACCATCACCATTAATATACACCGGACTGCCATCCAGACAAGCCTGAGCAAAAAGGGGAATAACCGCAGCATATGCCCCTTCAGGGCTTTGACGCGGACCAAAGACATTAAAATACCTGAAGCCAATAAATTCCATCTCGTATAATTCGCCGAAGTTTTTGGCAAACAGCTCATTGGACAGTTTTGAAATAGCATAAGGGGAAAGAGGCTTTCCTATTCGATCTTCTATTTTGGGCAAATTAGGTTCATCTCCATAAACGGAAGAAGAAGAGGCATAGACGAATCGTTTCACACCGTGAAAGTGAGCAGCGGAAACCATATTTACAAACCCACATATATTGTGTTCTGTGGTTGCAAAAGGCTCTTTTATTGAACGGGGAACCGAACCCATTGCAGCCTGATGACAGACAACGTCAACATTTTCGCATGCTTTTTTGCAAGTTTCAAGGTCTCTGATATCCCCTTCAATGAATTGATAATTTGGGAATTTTTTAAAAACATCAACATTGCTTTCAAAGCCTGTCAAAAAATTATCGAGGACAATAACTTTACCCACCTGATATTTCAGAAGATATTCAACAATATTTGAACCAATGAATCCTGCAGCACCGGTTATTAAAACAGTTTTATCACGGAGGGAACAGGAGTGGTATGGAACGTCGTACATATTATTATTAGATTGATCGATGCAAAAGTAGGGTTATTTTTTATTCAAACAAACAAGACAGCTTTAATTTTTGACCCATCGGAGATACCATTGATGTAAAGTAAATAAAAACCATATAAAATGGGGGTTGACAAAACGAACATTATTAAGAAAATCATCAATAATATTATTTAATTCTACCTTATCAAACTCAAAAGTCATCAAGAAATCCATGTCATCCTTCAAGGCCATCAAATGATCTTTCAGGTTATTCATCAGCCATTTTTTCACAGGGATAGAAAATCCTTGTTTAGGTCTTTCAAGCAGTTCACGGGGAACATATTTATATAATATTTTTTTTAAAAGATACTTGGAATTATTCTCATTAATTTTGAGATTGTCAGGCAACTTCATTGCGAATTCAATAATTTTGTGATCTAGGAAGGGTTCTCTTCCCTCAAGGGCAACCGACATCGTTGCCCTGTCTACTTTGCACATAATATCTCCTTCAAGAAAGGTTTCGACATCTACCATCCCAAGGTAAGAAATCAGTCTTTGGGGATGAATTTCCTGACTATTTTCATAACGGTTAATGAAAAGAGGGAAAAACTTCAACAACTCTTTCTCCGTAATATATGAAGATGATTTATTAAAAAAATCGAGTGTATTTTCAGATTGCAGCGCATTTATAAGCTTAGGGTATTTATTACTTATATTTTTATAATTCTTAATAACCGGTATTTTGGAACTATTCCTTTCGAGCCAGAAAGGGTCAACCCAACTTCCTGCAGCATGCATCAGGGACTTAAACACAGAAGGTATTTTTTGTATTTTCGGGAAGAAATTTTTAGTGATTTCATATTTAGTATATCCGCCGAAAATCTCATCACCACCATCTGCAGAAAGACTGACGGTTACCTGTTCTCTTGCCATTTTAGAAACCAGGTA
>CAJQOX010000046.1 GCA_905480075.1 uncultured Aureispira sp.
TTGAAGATCTTAAAGGTGACTACTTCTGAAGGCTGTAATCCAATCGGACCAAAGGTATCATTTACCCCATCTCCGTTAGGGCTGAAAGCATCAGGAATTCCAACGAAGGGAGATTCAACCGTGAGGAAAATACTTCCCGTATCCACGCAGCCACTTAAGGCAGTAGCAGTAAGCAGGAGCACATAATTTCCTGAATTGGCAGAATTCACATCTGTTGAGTGATCAGTATCTACACCAAAAACAACATCCGTTGATCCTGATGACCACAGATAAGTCACCCCTGAGGCAGACTGATCATTTCCACCATCGATATTGACAGAAACATCAGGTTCGACAGTAGTAGTATCAGTAGTTGAGGGTATAAATACAGGTGTTATTGAAGGCACGAAGGGAGCAACGACCGTTCCCGTCTGAGTAGCCGTACAGCCCGAACTATTCGTAACCGTAACAGAGTAAGGTCCCGCAATCAATCCGGAAGCAGATGCATCTGTTGAAGAATTGCTCCAAAGGAAAGTATATCCGGTACCTGACACAGGCACAATAGTCAACAATCCGGTTGCCGCAGAATCACAATCGAGTGTATCGACAGCAAGTGCAAGCGGAACAGTAGTAGAATCGAGCGGAATCGCAGGATTGACAGTCCCTCCTGAGGTGGCAGTACAGTTATTGGCATCCGTAATCGTTACAGCATAAGTATTGGCAGCAAGACCGGATGCTGTGGCATCGGTCTGAGAAGCTGCACCGGCATCCCAAAGATAGGAGAAGGAGGAAGCCCCCCCGGAAGCAGTGACAGTAATTGAGCCATTATTAGTACCTCCGCAGGTTTCGTCTGTAACAGCAGCCGAGACAGAAATAGCAGAAGGTTCAGTAATTGTAACATTCAACACATCAGTACATCCAAGTAAATCAGTAGCAGTAACCGAGTAATTACCAGCGGACAAGCCGGTGGCATTTGCCGAAGTCTGTGAAGCAGCCTGTGCATCCCATTGGTAAGACAGGGCACCCGTTCCTCCTGATGCGGAAACTGTCGCATCTGCGGTACTATTTCCGTTACAAAGTACATTATTGGAACCTGAAAGAGCAGAAGAAACAGCAGCAGCAGGTTCAGAAATCACAACACTATGCGTGACACTGCAATTATTTACATCCGTAACTGTAACAGAATAAGTGTTTGCCGACAGACCTGCAACATTTTGTGTGGTTTCGGCCCCCGGCCACAGAAAAGCATAAGAGCCTGCACCACCACTAACAGTTAGCAGCCCTTCTCCTGTAGAATTACCATTACAATCAACATTAACTACTGAATCGACTACAGACAAAGCAGAAGGCTCAGAAATCACAACGGACACCGTATCAGTACAGGAATTCTGATCAGAAATCGTTACCACATAAGTATTGGGAGCAAGACCGGAAATACTTGAAGTAGTTGCATTATTTGACCAAAGAAAAGTATAAGCAGGAGAACCTGAAGTACCACTGACAATGATGGCACCATCATTGGTTCCGTTGCAGGATATATTATCAGCAGTATCTACCAGTACAGAAACTGCACCGGGTTGAGAAATTGAAGTATCAATGGTGCTAACACAATTATTGGCATCGGTAATAGTTACAGAATAATTACCACTTGCTATTGCAGTAAGGTCCTGTGTAGTGGCCGTATTGTTCCAAAGATAACTATAAGTTGTAGTCCCGCCGTTTACTCCAACATATATACCACCATCGGTAGAACCGTTACAGGTGGGACTTACAGTAGAATCTACATTTGAGACCAGTACAGAAGGTTCGGTAATCGTTACAGAACTTATAGAAGGGCAGCTGTTGTTGTCGGAAACTGTAACAGTATAAACATTGGCCGGCAGGTTGGCAATACTTGCAGAGGTAGCACCGTTAGACCAACTGAAAGATAGAGTTCCCGTCCCACCGGAGGCAGATACAAATGCAGAACCTGTGGAATCTGCATTACAATTGGTATTGAAAGAACTATCTACCGCCACAGTAACTGAAGGAGGGTCGTCGAGTGTAAAAGTATCGACTGAGGTACAAACCCCTGCAATAACTCCGGGGCTTGACATAATTGTATCCGTAACTGTTACTGAAAAGGTGCCTGCTGAAAATCCACAGATACTATCCGTCCCTGAACCGAGCGAGCTCCAGTTATACCCAAGGTTTCCGGAACTAAAAGCTACATGTACCATAGCGCATCCGTCAGAAGCACCATTACAAAGAGGATCATAAGGATTAACCGTCAGTCCAAGACCTTTGGCAGGTTCCCATACAGAAATAGTATCAGTAGCTGAACAACCTACAGCATCGGTAACAGTAACAAAATAAGTTCCTCCAATTAGTCCGGTGACATCTTCAGTGGTTTCAGTATTTGACCAGGCAAAGGTATACGAAGGAGAACCATTGCCAACAGTTAAGTCAATTTCACCTGTTGCATCACCGTTACACAGAACATTGGTAGTATTATCAGAAACCGTCATAGCACAATTTAAGGTTGAGCAGGTTGCAGAACCCGGCACCCCCGGAGAACAGGCTGTTCCGAGACCATCATTCCCACGAACAAGTATTGTCACTGTTGTTCCCGGAGTAAGTCCTGTAAGAGTAGCCGTTAGTGCTGCCCCCACATTTATCCAGGTTGCCCCTCCATCGGTACTATATTCATAGAAACCACCTCCCGGCAAGCCAACATCCGTCCAGCTGAAGGGAATTGTAGTATAGGTAGAAACCCCACAGGTGACAGTCGGAGCAGCCAGAGAACCGGTAATATTCACCTGAATACTATCTGTGAACTGGCAGGCGCCGTTAGTAATCGTTACCATGTAGTTGGTGGGCGAATTAGGTGTACCTACCGGATCGAAAATTGTAGTGTTGTTAAGGGTTGAAGCGGGCGACCAATTATATGAAATTGGTGCAGAGGTAGTGGTAGTAGTAATATTAGGTGTATAGAGAACCGACTGATTGGTAAAGAAAACCGCCGATGCCTGATTAATAGCCGTAGGAGATGCCACAGTACCTGTCGAATTTTCTACACCTACCGTTACGGGGTCATCAAGCCCGAACACTACATCAAAATTAGAGGAACCATAAGTAACATTTGTTTCTATTAAATTGGTAGTTTCATGCAAGACAACCTGTGCAATAATCAAATCATTGCCCCACCAGGTCGGTACATTGCTAAAATTCATAACCAGTCTGCGATTGGGTGCTGTCCCTGTCGTAAAATACTGAATTGTTCCACCTGAACCAGGGTCGAGGTCAGTCCAATTGAAAGCTATAATATCATTGGGAACACCAGCATCAGGTAGAAATTGTCCCTGACAACAACCAGCCCCTGAACCTGCATTAAAAGTAATAAAGCCATTAGATGAAATATAAAACTGAGTATATGAATTACAGTAAAAATTGAAAGAAAAACCAATTGGCAAAGCCCCCGAAAGTTGATCATCACCTAAACTAACAGAAGTTCCTGAACCCGGGACAGTAGTAAAAGCTGGAAAAGTTACGGTATAATCCGGCAGACAGGTAGTAGTTGTTACAGCGCCAATACTATCAGTCAACAAGGCCGTTAAATTAACAGGTTGTCCGGCACATACAGGATTAGGTGAAGCAGTCATGTTGATAGCAATGTCAAATCCATAAATTGTTACGGTATCAAATTGTGTACAACTGCCATAGGTATACTGCAATTCGAAAGACATAGAATCTCCCGAAGAGATAACCGGAGGAGTAATTACAGGGTTGGCCACTGTATTATTACTGATTCCTGCTACAGGTCCGCTGATTTGATTCCACAAATAGGTATCAGAACCACTTGCTGAAGCAGGAAAAGAACCTGCCGACATCTGATAGGTACCCCCTGCGCAAATAGTATCCCCCGGCGGCAAATCCGGAATTCCGGGAACAACAACCGTAACCGGGTAAGAGTCGAAACAATCACTTGTCCCTGAATTTTGCACACCGACCATAAAGTTATATATACCAATATCATTGGGCCCGGGAGTAATCATTATCAGAATATCCATACTATCCATGATTGGCGAATTGGCATAGAAAGGGCCGAATATTTCATATTGCGAAGGCGTAAAAGCAGCATCAATAGTAGTAAGAGTAGAAAAAATAGTTAAGGTATCAGCAAGATTGTCTGCAGCAATAGCCATATTGAAATAAAGTGTATCTCCTGGACAAACAGTGAACTCAGCAGAATCGCCATTTACGGCAGAAAGGGTACCATTATTATTTGAGAGAGGAGGCAGACTGTAGTCGACATCGAGTTGGCAAGGACATCCTAGCCCTCCGGTTCCGACATTAGGAGTACTGAAGACATTTGTTGCAGTATTGGCATAATTTGTAACCATTAAAATATAAACCTCACCGGCAACTGCTGAAGTAATATCAACCGTTTCAAAGGCCTGTGGGTCATAACTACAATCAACAACCCCTCCTCCTGCGCCGCCATTCCCCAGGTTTCCGCAAGCAGCATTAGCGGCAAAAAGATCGGTATAAGGACCCCAAAGGATAAAATCAACATCAATTACATTGCTGTTCTGAAGATCAAACTGAATAGAACCGGATTGAGTGATAGTTATAGTAAAGAAAGTAGGGTTACCTGTTGACATGAGGCAATCATAATTATTGCCTGCAGGTGCCTGCGGCCCCTGACCTATACCTGTACCAGTAAAATTAATTGGATAAGGGGTGATATCATCACACATCGGGGTTGCTGTCTGACAGGTAGTTCCCTGTCCGAAGGTATTATATTGGAAGAAAAAGCAAATGAAAATCAGTGTAGAAAGGCGGAATAAGTTTTTCATCATTAAGAGAGTTTAGAAGGATTTAACATTAAAAATGGATCATTACTGTTATTTCTCCTTCTTTTTGAGAGTTTTAGTTTCCAGGATTTTCTCTTCAATAAATTTAAGTGAGACCTTGTATTTATCGAGCCACTGTTTGTCTTTTTCGGAATTCTGATTCTTTTCCAATGAGGCTATATTTGCTTTAAGTTCCTCTCTCTGCAGCAATAATTTATTGTAAGAGGCAGCATCGGAAGTGGACCTTTTTGTATAATGTATAGCATTTGCTTCCTGCTTTTCTTTTTGGGGAAGTTTATAGCTGTACTCGGGAGATACTTTTTGTTCCCAGGATAAATTCTGTGCAAACAAAAGGAATGGAAACAGAAGAATAATTGGTGTCAGAAAATTTTTCATAAGTGAAATTTCTATTAATTAAATGAAGAGTGAACAAAACAAAAAAAGAAAACCCTGTTATTTCATTCTTTAAAATATAAAATTTTGCAAAAATTACCATCTTCAATATACAAATAGTCTTTGAAAAAGTAACTTTTTACAGCTAAAAACAATAACATAACATTAACAAAAGGACTAAAAATTTAATAATCAGTTAACATTAAACAATAAAGCCATTCTGAAATAAATCAGAATGGCCCTAATATTATATTGAAAAAAAAAAGAATTAAATGCTTATATTATCTGATTAAAGTAAACTCCCCTTTCACAATTTTATTTTCGGCAGCCCCTCCAAGGTTGTATTCAAGTAAATAAATATAGACCTCAGAAGGTTGTTCTGTGCCCAGGTATTTACCATCCCATCCACCGTTTTCCAGCAAGTCACCATTATATATTTCCTGCGACCAGCGATTAAATACTCTGAACTTTACAATTTCATTTGTAGTTAAGCCCACCGGAAAATACAACTCATTTACATCATCACCATTAGGAGAAAATGCATCCGGCATTCCACTAAAGACAGACTGAACATTCAGAACGACTATACCTGTATCTGAACAGGCAGAAGAATCGGAGGAAGTAGCTGTGATAGTTAGAGAATAAGAACCTGTAAAATCAGAGAAGGCATTCGTACTATGGTCAAAATCATTCCCGTAAACAACAGCCGGGTCAGCAGTCCATACATAGTTAACCCCCTGAGCAGACTGATCGTTTCCTCCATTCACATTTACCGAAACTCCTGTAAGCACGGTTACAGAAGTTTGCCCGGCAATATCAATAAAAGGATTTACTGAAGGCACAAAAGGAGCAGATACCGAACCTGACTGTACGACAGTACACCCTGAACTATTCGTAACAGTAACAGAATAATTGTTGACATTCAGGCCGGAAACATTTTGAGTTGTGGCTCCATTAGACCAAAGATAAGTATAAAGTCCGGTTGTTGATATCCCAAGAACACCTCCCGGGTTAAGATCACAGTCCAGAAAACCATTAATAGTATCCATTGGCACAGAGGAGCTATCCAAAGGACTGGCCGGGGCTACAAATATCCCATTGACTACGCCAATACATCCCAGCGAATCAGTGACACTCACAGAGTAAGTACTTGAGGAAAGCCCGGTTGCAGTCGCCGTAGTTTGGCTATTGCCAGTTGCATCCCACAAATAGGTATAAGAAGGTGTTCCTCCGGAGGGGAATACAGTAGCAGCACCATCATTTGTGCCGGAACAACTAACTGAATTAGATGAAGATGATATTTGAATAGCAGGAGACTGTCCGAGTGACACACTATAAAAGTCAACACAATTATTTGCATCTGTAACGGAAACAGAATACAGTCCAGCAGTCAAACCGGAAACGGAAGCAGTAGTAGCATTCCCCGGAAGCCAAATAAAATCGTAATTTGCGGTACCACCGCTAACTGCAACGGATAAAACACCATCAGAACCTCCATTACAAGAGACTCCTACTGAGTCAACCAAAGAAATTTCCAGAACAGAATCAATCTCTATAGTATCACAAACAGTAATAAAACATAAATTACTATCCGTAGCAGTAAGGCAATAAATTCCGGACAACAAGCCGGAAACATTCTGAGTAGTCGAGCTGTTTGACCAACTAAAAGCATAAGGAGAAACACCTCCTGTTACGACAGAACCAAGCGTTCCGGACGAATCATTCAAACAATTAACGTTCGTTGAAGAGGTAATGACATTCAAAGGAGCAGGTTCGCTGAGCACATAAGAAGTTGTAGCAGTGCAACCATAAGAATTAGTAGCAGTGACTGAATAATTCCCTGCCGCAAGCCCGCTTACATCCTGAGTAGTATCTCCGTTCGACCAGATATAAGTGACAGAACCATTACCCGTTGACCCCTGACCTGCGACATTGCAGGAGTTCAGTGAACCGCCAATCTGAGGGCCCCAGGTACCGGTAGCATCAGGATTACGTATAATTGAAGTACCGTTGGCAAAGCCGGATGGAGCCGTTTCGAAAGATGGTGCGTTAGGAATAGTCACAAAAGTAGGGCATCCAGAAGTAGCTGAAGTACTAATTACCTGACCGGAAGGAGTGTTTCCTGCAGAAGGAGATCCATAAAGAACTCCCTGAACAAAGGTACCTGAACCATCATATAAGGCAACATATTCTCCTCCATCAGTGAGGATTAAAAGACCTAAGCCACCTGCTCCATCAGTAAAGCAACCACAATTTTCGGCATCCAGATCAAAAGTACCGGCTCCCCAGGCAATATCATTACCAATAGTAAACAAGCCATCAGCGGGAATAAGAGTCCCGGGAGGAATCGTAATCGTCCAGTCACCATCAGTAAGTACATAACAACCGATATTTGCACCAGGCGGGCCTATTAGTTCTATATATTCTCCTGTATTCGGGTTGATCCCGTTAAAGTTGACTGGACGGTACATAATTTCGTTCAAGACCACAATATTAGAGGAACAACCGGAGGTACTTGTGTCACCTGTTGCAGTAGTATAGATGGCACCTGAACTATCGTTATTACAATGGAGGTTAAACGCACTGTCGACAACTATTTCAATAAAACCGAGGGTAGACACAAGGGCAGTATCAGTAGTAGTACAGCCATTGGCGTCCGTAACAATGACAGAATAAAGACTATCAGTCAGCCCTGCAATATCCTGAGAAGTTTCTGTATTAGACCAGGAATAAGCAATTAGTCCTGTCCCACCTGATACAGAGATATTAACAAACCCATTGGCACTGCCAACGCAAACCACATGAGCTATCGTATCAACACTGACAGCAAGCGTATTAGGCTCTGTAAGGGAAACTAAAGCCACAGAAGTACAACCATTAAAATCGGTGACAGTTACCTGATAAGGTCCTGCAGACAAAGCAGAAGCTATAGCAGATGTCTGACCATCATTCCAAAGGAAAGAGTAAGGTAAAGTTCCACCATTACCTGTTGCAGTGACTTCTCCGTCAGAAGAGCCAAAACAACTGACGTCTTCCCCGTTATAATTTGAAGAAACGGATGCTGTTACAGAGACGGAACCAGATTGTGTAATCGTAACAGATTCCGTTGCCGAACAGGAATTGACATCAGAAACAGTAACAGTATAGGTGTTTGCAGTGAGACCTGTAGCATCTTCATCCGTTGAAGCATCAGGCCAAAGGTAAGAATAAGCCCCGGTACCGCCCGATACAGAAATATAAGCAGCCCCTGTAGCAGAAAAACAAGTAACATCATCCGTACTGTCAACCGTAACACTAAGCGCAGTGGGTTCAGAAATTGTGGTATCGTTAATAATAATACAAACCTGCATTCCAGGCAAAATAGTATCTGTGACTGTAACGGTATAAGTAGTAGCAGCAAGACCACAAATGCTGTCAACTGTAGATCCATTTGACCACATAAAGCCCATCATACCATTGCTGCTACCGGAAATTGTTGCCTCAATACAGCCGTCTGTCCCTGCATTACAGGAAACATTCGAAGTAGTAAAGCTAATCGTTCCGGCAGAATTATTACTTATTATACCTGAATTAGTTGCAGTACAACCATTAGAATCCGTAACCGTTACAGTATAAGAACTAGCTGCAAGGCCTGTGATATCTTCAGTAGTTTCCGCATTCGACCAAAGAAAACTCAATGTCCCTGTCCCTCCTGAAGCAGTTTGAAAAAGCATACCTGAAGTACCACTGCAAGCAGTATTTACTGAACTGTCAATAGCAACTGAGATAGCAGGAGGATCAGAAAGCAGTGTATCTGCAGTGGCTGTACAACCATTTAAATCAGTGGCCGTTACAGAATAATTATTTGCCGTAAGTCCGGATATATCTTCAGTGACAGCTCCATTCGACCAAAGGTAGGAATAGGTAGACGTTCCTCCTGAAGACGTAACAAAAACAGCTCCATCAGAAGAAGCATTACACAAGGGAACATAAGTACTGTCGATAACTACAGAAAGAGGAGATGACGGTTCTGTTACCGTTACAGAAGCCGTTACAGAACAACTATTGGCGTCAGAAACTGTAACAGAATACACATTAGCGACCAAGCCGGTAATATCTTCGGTAGTTGCTCCGTTTGACCAGTTGAAAGACAGTGCACCTGTTCCTCCTGAAGACGTAAAGAATACAGCGCCATCCGATCCATTATTACAGTTCACATCATGAATACTATCAAGAACAGAAACAAGAGGAGCAGGCTGATTAATGACTACAGAAGCTGTAACAGTACATCCATCATTATCTGTTACCGTTACAGAATGATTCCCGGCAGGCAAGCCCGATGCAGAAGCAGTAGTCTGACCATCTGACCAAAGATAATTATACAAAGGTGTACCTCCGGAAGCTACAGCAGTCGCTATCCCATCTGAAGAAGCCGGACAGGATATCTGTGCCCCGTTATAATTTGAAGTAACTGAAGCTGTAACCGAAACGGAAGAGGGGGAAGAAATTGTTACAGAATTAGTAGCGGTACAACTATTTATATCAGACACTGTCACTGAATAAGCATTAGCAACAAGCCCCGTTACATCCTCGGTAGTAGCCGCATTAGACCATTGAAAAGTATAAGCACCTGTTCCACCGGAAGCTGTTGAATAGGCAGCCCCTAGACCCAAACAGCCGGCGTTAAAGAAACTATCAATGACAATAGATAAGGCCGGAGGTTCTGTAAGCGTATGTGGACCTGAAGTAACAGAACACCCACCCGGATCTGTAACAGTAAGCGTATAAGCGTTGGCTGCAAGCCCTGAAATATCTTCAGTGATACCGCCATTAGACCAGGTCATTGAATAAACATAAGGAAGCCCGACACAAGAAGTGGTAAACACGGAACCAATAGAAGGGGTTGGCCCATCGGAAAAGATTACTATTCCATTAAGAAGCAAATCATAGGTAACATCTACTTCCCAGATACCTCCACCATAATTATAAATAAGTTCAATTGACTGACCATTAGGGACCACAATAGTAGCAGATGCCGAAGCTGCACCAACGGTATAATTCCCGACAGAAACACCATTTACAACAACATCAACAAAAGATCCTTCCCAACCATCGCCAAAAGCATCCGCCATATTAAGCGTATAAATACAATCGGCAGTATCTCCCAAAATCGTAACATCAACCGCGCCATCATTGGCTCCGTTACAACTAACATTAGTAACAGAATCGAGAAGAATAACCGGCAGTGGCATAGTAGAGTGAATGAAAGTACCTGAACAACTATTTCCGTCATTGGAAACATTTACAGAAAGTGTTTGTCCGGGAGTATAGCCTGTAAAAACAAGAGTATCCCCTGATGCACCGGTCTGAGACATTGAACCAGCCCCTGTATTTGTGACGGAATAAACAGCAGCAGGATTATATCCGGGATACCCTCCATTAATAAC
>CAJQOX010000047.1 GCA_905480075.1 uncultured Aureispira sp.
AAGTGATTTTATATTACAATATAGTAGTAATACTATTAAAAAAACAAGTTTTTTATTGCTAATATTTTATGATTTTTTTTCTTCTAATGTATACAACCTTAAATGGACATTGATAAAAATGCTGTAAACAAAATAGGCTAAGTGAGCAAAATTAATTGCTTTAGGGATATGAATAAGTTAGAAAAAAATGACAATAAGCAAATTCAAATATAGTGCGAATAATTAGCAAAAGGTATTTATTACTTTCAGATATCTAAACATCTAACGAAGCTATTTTCTGTCCTCGGAAATAAATTCTGAAAATTAAATAACCAAATTTTGTAATTTTTGTAAAAAACGTAAAAAAAAAGGATTTAAAAATTACGAAGGATAAAATGATAAAATTGGAGATAAAAGTTGCTCTTAACATATTATTTAATCGACAATAAGTTTCTTCAATTACATATAATCATTTGTTAATTAATACATTGAAATACATTAATATGAAATGTATTGTATAGAAATAAATAGTAAAAAATATAAAATTCAATGGACCTGAGAGATCAATTAATGGGCCGTATCAACGATGGTATTGATACGGCAAGTACAGGAGATCACACCGGAAAGAGTATTCTTGTCAGGGGCTGTGACCCTGAAATGGCGAGACGTGCAATTGAGTTTCTACCTCCTGTTTTGGGCAACCCTGAAATGTATACAGTCACAAATGATGTTGATTTTATTACAGAATTAAAAAGAAAAAAATGGTCTGTAATATTTTTCGCTCCTGGTGCATGTAGATATAATGCAATAAACAAACCTATTCCGGGTAGTTCATCAGAAACACAGGGATGGGGATTGGAAGCCTATCGTAAGTTGGTACAAAAACATCAGGGTGACCATGTTGAAATAGTTGAAACTACCGAAGAGCAACTGATAGTTCCCCTGCTTAGAGAAGCTTTGAACAGGATCAAATAAACCGAAATATTTTTCATAATAAATAATCCAAAGCATTCAAACATATATCTTTCCGGACTCAAGTAGATTTTTCAAATAGTTTTATGGATATATACAAAAAATAAGGAGTAAAAAATATATCTTTGCCACGATTAAAATAACCAAATAATTCACCTTTTTCAAGTCATTTACAATTATGATAATTGAAGACATTTTTGCAAGAGAAGTATTGGATTCAAGAGGAAATCCAACTGTTGAAGTAGAAGTATTCACCTCTAGTGGGGTTATGGGCCGTGCTATAGTTCCTTCAGGTGCCTCTACGGGTAAATACGAAGCTGTTGAACTCAGAGACGGAGATAAAGACCGTTATATGGGCAAAGGCGTTTTGCGGGCCTGTCTGAATGTGATGGATAAAATTGCACCACAGATAATAGGATACAGCGTGCTCGAACAAAGCATAGTTGATCAGGTAATGCTTGACCTTGACGGCACACACAACAAAGGAACTTTGGGCGCAAATGCAATATTGGCCGTTTCTATGGCAATAGCTAAGGCTGGCGCTCAGGAAGCCGGATTGCCACTTTACAGATATATCGGAGGAGTAGGCGCCTCTACCCTGCCCGTACCTATGATGAATATTTTAAATGGTGGTTCACATGCCGACAACTCTATAGATATTCAGGAATTTATGGTTATGCCTGTAGGTGCTGATACCTTTCATGAAGGTCTCAGAATGGGAACAGAAATATTCCACAATCTTAAAAAAGTGCTGAAAAGCAAGAATCACTCTACTAATGTAGGCGACGAAGGTGGCTTTGCACCTAACTTGGGTTCTAACGAAGAAGCGATAGAAACAATCCTGACAGCAGTGGAAAAAGCCGGTTACAAAATCGGCGATGATATTTTGATCGCATTGGATGCAGCAGCTTCTGAATTTTATAATGCGGAAGAAAAAGTGTATCACTTTCACAAATCTGATGGCAGAAAATTAAGCTCGGGAGAAATGGTTTCTTACTGGGAAGACTGGTGCAACAAATACCCTATTGTATCTATCGAAGATGGTCTTGATGAAGACGATTGGGACGGGTGGAAACTGATGACAGAAAAACTCGGAAACAAGGTACAGATAGTAGGAGATGACTTATTTGTAACAAATACGGAACGTTTGTCCAGAGGTATTGAACAAGGCATAGCCAATTCTATACTGGTAAAAGTAAATCAGATTGGTTCTGTTACTGAGACTATTAAAGCAGTAAACATGGCACATTCTGCCTCCTATACCTCTGTGATGAGTCACAGATCGGGAGAAACTGAAGACACTACTATAGCTGACCTTGCTGTAGCATTGAATACAGGGCAGATCAAAACAGGTTCCGCTTCCCGTTCAGACCGTATTGCAAAATACAATCAACTGCTACGTATTGAAGAAGAACTGGGAGATTCTGCTTTCTACCCCGGACGTTCTGTTTTCAAGTTTCTGAGGTAGGCTCATCAATTTAATTTTTGAATCTACAAAATCAAAGCCCTTCATTCTTAAATCTGAATGAAGGGCTTTATTGATTATAAAAAGAGTGTAAAAATTAATAGAAATAGTATTATTAAATTGGTAGAATAGAAAACTAAAGATTAACTTAGTCAAATCAAAATTAATACAAAAAATCAATAATTATAAATCATGAAATACCTGATTATTCTTTTAGTAATTCTTTTTTATTCAAATTTGTTTGCACAGAAAAATGAATTTTCAAAATTATCCGCAGCAACAAAGCAATACCTCTGGAAACAGGAAATCCTTTATAAGGGTAAGCTCAAGATTTTAAATGAATGTGTATACAGGAAGGATGCTGATGGCATTGTTTATCTTGCCGGTTTTGTAAAAGTAAATTCAAATATCAATGAAAATGATCTGAAAGAGCTGGGCATTAATACCGGATCGAAATCAGGTGATATTTGGACAGTGTATGTTCCTTTGGACAAGATGAAAGATTTCGTTGAAATTGAAGGTATTGATTATATAGACATTGACCGTCCTGTGGCTGCCTTTATGGATGATGCAAGGGCCAAAACTCATACTGACAGTGTTCATCAGGGTATAAATTTGCCACAGGCCTATGATGGAGAAGGTGTGGTGGTGGGTATCATTGACGCAGGATTTGACTATTCGCACCCTTCTGTTTACGATACTTCCTATACTCGGTTAAGACTAAAAAATGTCTGGGAACAAAAAGGCAGCGGTACGGCACCTGCAGCTTATGGTTATGGCGCAGAGTTTACTGATTCTTCTTCTATTATCAGTAAAGCCTATGATGTAAATGATTTTTC